>CALCNB010000316.1 GCA_937897785.1 uncultured Cellvibrionales bacterium
CATGATCTCAGTGTTCCTTGTGAATCCTTTGAAAAAAGGAAAAGGTCATTTTCAATGTAAGCACAAGTATGCCAGAAGTTAGCAGTGAGTGGTATTTACAGAGCAGTAAGTCGAAAATGTAATTTTACAACATGAAGCAAACAGTATTAATAGGGTGAATCATTCTATAACTAAGGCTTATACATTTACATTTGATGAATTTTTTTGTTAGTTAAATTTCATACCCAGTTGCTGAAGTTTTGATTGCGTGAATCGGTAGCGCGCACTGCAAAACTCGCAATCCATCACCACTTCATTATCGAGCTTTAATAGCGCCGATACTTCTTTAACGCCGATTTTTAATAATGCTTGTGCGGTTCGTTGTTCAGAGCAACTGCAATCGAAGCAAACTTTTTCAGCAGGTGATAGCGTTACTGCGTGTTCATGAAACAGTCGATAAAGTAAAGTTTCACTGTCTAAAGCGAGCAGCTCATTTTGGCTTACGGTTGCGGCTAGTGTATTCAGTTCTTCCCATAAGTTATCAGCTTGAGCGACGCTGGCTGAGTTTTTATCCTCTGCCGCCGGCATTCTTTGGATTAACAAGCCAGCCGCCATGGTAGGTGATGTAATTAATTGCATCGTGGTCGGCAGTTGTTCCGATTGTTGAAAATAATTTTCGAGGCAGGCGCTTAATGATGCCGCTTTTGCTTCAACAATACCTTGATATCGCTCGCCTTCTTCAGGCTCTATTGTAATGGCAAGATGACCTTGGCCAATCAATTCGTCCAGCGTCAATGAGGCTTCTGCTGAAGCATCGTACGGATCTTTCAGTCTTGCTACAGCGCGGATGCTGTGTTGGTTTAACTCCCCACCAGGATTGATTTTAAGTTGTGCCTCGCCCATTAGTAAATGAATAATACCATTGCCTCTGGCCTGAAGTGACAGTCTCGCTTGATGCTTTAAGTGTACGCCCATAAGTAAGGTTGATGCTAAGCATTCACCCAGTAGGGCATTAACGATCGGCGGGTAGTCATGACCATTTAGCGATTCAATATAGCTGTTTTGCAGTTTGACAATGGCGCCGCGTACAGGCTGGCCACTAAAATAAAATCGTTGTATGACATCACTGTGCATAATAATTCCTAGCGATTAAAAAAGCTTAGCTGTTTAAAACTATTTACTCATCGATCTGGCTTTTGTTTTTGAATCGATGAATTTGACGGCGCTGTTTTTTGTTAGGTCTTGCGGCATGATCTGGCATCGTTAAGTTAGCCATTTTTCTTTCGAGACTGCGTTGTTCTCGAAGCGCAATGCTGGCTTCAGTTTCATTGAATAATTCAGCGGCTAGCGTTGCATTACGACGTTGATCGCTTACCGATTTAACGATAACAGTTTTTTCATCCCAGCCTGCGCGAATGGTTAGCTCTGCATTCAGCTCCACCAGTTTACTGGTTTTTATTCGCTGGCCATTGTAGTGAACTTTTCCACCCTCGATGGCTTGCTTGGCTAGGCTTCGCGTTTTAAAGAAACGTGCAGCCCATAACCATTTGTCAATTCTTACACTGGTCTGACTTTTTTTTTCGCTCATTGTATTACCGTCTAGAGATGAACCATGGTTATCTAATGCTGAGTGCTTTGTTGGGCAACAGTTCAGATAAACAATGAATCCCGATAAATTCATCAGGTTGGCGCATTTTTTGAAGTGGACGCATGCTATCAGGCTTTAATGGCATGACGAGTTGCTGAATGCCGAACGCAGCTGCTGAAGCTAATACTCGCTCATTGTCGTCAACTAAAACCGTGGTCGCTGGATTAAACGAGTAAGTCCTTGCGAGTGCTGACCAAAATTCGGGGTCTTCTTTGGGTAATTGAAAATCATGGGAGCAAAAATCCTCATCGACGTAGTCGGTGATTTGAATGACCTGATCCTTAATGGCTAAAGTACGGCGATGCGCATTGGTTACTATCGCCGTTTTCACTGGCAGTGCAGTTAATTGTTTTAGCAGATCTTGCGCATAGGGTAAGAAATCAATCATATGATTGATTTCTTTTTTTAGCGCGATAATGTCAACACCTAACAAGGCCTCCCAATGATCAATGCAATAAAAATCCAGCGAGTGGTACTTTGTTTTAAACTGCACCATTAGCCAATTTTTTGTTTTAGTCTCGGTCCAGCCTTTATGCTTGGCGTAAAATTTAGGAAGATGCTCTAGCCAAAAATAATTGTCATAGTGAAGGTCGAGTAGGGTGCCGTCCATATCGAACAGGACAGTTTCAATCGCTTGCCAATCAATCATGCGGTTACCTACGTAAATCTAATGCGCGTTAACAATTTAGCGCGCTTGAATCATAACTCATTCATATACGCCCGTTACAATCACTGAGGATCAATAAAGGGCGAATCACAGTGTAACGGTTTACGGTATGGCTTGACTATACAGACTGGCGGTAAAGATTGGCTATCAGGATTGGTATTAACGATCATGACTCGTGATTAATCGATGTAATGTAGGTGGCGCTTCCTTGCGCAACGGAGGGGGGTCCTGAAATAAAGGCTTGGCGTTTTTGGCTGGCAGTTAAGTGGTTAAGCGAACCGTTGTCCAAACGGTTTGACTAGTATCAACCGTTGCTTTTAATCGACGTTTCGGTCGGGTCTTTAGCATGGCGGCACCGCTTTTAAAGACGTTTTTAATTGTTTGTTGGCTGTTATTTTTGAAGCGGCTAAATGGCGATAATTTAGCGTTTTTAAGTGCGAAGTAGCGAACCGCGTGGGATTGCCCGCGGTTATCAAAATAAGGGGCTTTTATCAGTGCATGCACGCGGTCTTTTGCATCGCAGATCAGCGTACTGTCGTTGCGGTGAATAATTCGGCTCTGGTCAATGGAGCTAATTAATTGATTAAAGCCTGATTCACTAATGACTTGGTAGTCTTGACCAATAATCCCATGGCCAGCGAGCGCGCGGTTTGCCTGTTGGCTATGTTGCTGAAAACGCAGCTGGACAAGTTTGCTAAGTAGGACCGGTATTTGAGCAATGAGCATGATAAGTTCCTTATTTCAGTAATGCAGTTATTCAATAAAAGATTTTATGGCGTGCTGCCATAAGAATCGATGTCGCTGGTCTGGGCATTGATTCTCTGGGTATTGCGCTTTCATCGTTTAGCGAATGTTTTAATGAGAACAGTCACTGTATACTTAACCAGTGTATACCTATACAGTAGTTTTGCAAGAATTGACAAGCGTTAATTGCTGATTTCTTTGGTTGAAATTTATAAGCCATTGTTTTAAATGACTATTAAAAATTGATTTACTATTATCTAATATACCCGTTAGTGAAAATTGCACATATATACTGGGGCGAAATCCGTTTATTCAGCGGTCAAAGTTATCAGCTTATGCGGTTTTATCGCCGCTACAAAATGAACCACATAGAGGGAATCGCAATGAAATTAGCCATCGCAACATTGTGCTTAGTGCTGCTAAGTGCCTGTATGACGCAGCCCATGAATCAACAGGCCACTGCGCAAGATAAAAATCACGCTGCGATGGGGGCAATTATTGGTGCCGTCGCTGGTGCCGTAGTGGGAGGTCAGCTCGATGATGATGGCAATCGCGACAAAGGCGTGATCTTAGGTGCCTTAGTGGGTGCGGCTTCCGGCGCAGGTATCGGTCATAAAATGGATTTACAAGAGCAGGCTTTTCGCGATCAATTAGCGGCCGAGCAACGTCGCTCTGATATAGCCATTGAGCGGGTTCGCGAAGATTTACTTAAACTGACCTTTGATAATGAAATCACCTTTGACTTTAACCAAGTGTCCATTAAGCCGAGCTTTCTCGAGAGTTTGTCCAAGGTTAGTCAAGTGATGGCGAAATACCAATCGCGTGCGCAAGTGGTGGGGCATACCGACTCCCGCGGTACTGAGGCCTACAATCAGCTGTTGTCAGAGCGGCGTGCGGCAGCGGTAGCGGATTACCTGATTGATTCTGGTATAGCCGCAAGTTTAATCGAGTCAGCGGGGCGGGGTGAATACGAGCCTCGCGAATCTAATGTCACTGAAGCCGGTCGCGCTTTGAACCGTAGAGTAGAGATTTTTATTCAACCGCAGGCAAATTAATCGACCCATGTATTAGGCCTGCATCACATACTGACTCATTGGAATGCAGTCCATGCGCTCAAAGTCAATGAACTTGCTGCAACTATCAATCATCGCCTGCTCGCGGGCTTGATAGAGCGCTTCGTCATCGCCAGCGGCATAAAAACCTTGCCGGCTATCGATGGCTTCAGCCGGAAAATTTTCTTCGATAATGGCGTCGTGTGCGATGGCATCTTGGGTCAGGCCTTGGACCACAACATTTTGACGATAGCCGAATGTGGATTGTGTATCGATAGCGACTTGGGTGTGCTGCTGATGCCAAATCGAGAGCCACTCTTCATGACTGAGTCGATCGGGTTTTCTTAAAAAGACCACTTCACACATACCTGGACTGCGTTGGCCAACCGGTCGTTGTGCCTCGGGCTCGACTAACGGCGCTGATTCCCATACTGCATAGCCAGCATAGCGACTGACATGTTGGGCGATGACTGACTCTAAGGCGTCGCGGTAAATATAGCTATCTACCCAAAAGGTAATTAAGCCTGAGACCAGATCATCATCGCTGGAAATTATATAAGGTGCAGCAGCGGCAACAGCCTCGTCAGCGATGCAGATACGTAAATGCTGGCAGTTAAGCGCAATAAGGTCTGGGCTGAGTTGTTGTAGCAACTGATCGCGAAACGCCGCCGTATCAACGTCCTCTGCCTTCCAGATCGAGTAGATTAATTTTTGCATAGAGACTGGCCTCGTTTAATAGCATAGATTGGGTCTGCACTTTTGAGATAAGCAGTGGTTAATGGTCGTAAATGCGATTTATTTTTATGCTACATCAATTTTTAAGCAAACAGGTATTGGTACTAATGCTTCATTTTCATCTGGAGTTTTGTTGAGTAGTATTTCTGTAATCTTTACTTTTGTTGCAATTTATTTAATTGACAGAATGGGAAGGCGTCCTTTGTTGCTTATTGGAACTGCTGGAATTGCCTTGAGTTTACTGTTGTGTTCTTATGGATTTGGCCAAGCTACCTATCAACTTAAACCTGCAAATATTGCTGCTTTTGAGTTTATAAATTCCAACGAATTGTATGTCTTAGCCGATAAGACATTTGAGAGTGATATCGATTTTAAAAAAGAGGTGAAAGCCATTTTGGGCAACCAAATTTACAGTAAAAATGATGGTGAGATTTTAGAGACTGCCACAAACATTAATGCCACATTGGTGTTGATTGGAATTTTGGGTTTTATTGCTTGTTTTGCGTTTTCATTAGGTCCTGTCATGTGGGTATTATTGTCCGAATTATTTCCATTAAAGTTTAAAGGCATGGCCATTGGCGTTATCGCTTTTATAAATTCATTAATTAGTTCTTTAGTTCAACTTATTTTCCCATGGGAATTATCTAATTTAGGAAATTCTCTCACATTCTTTATTTTTGGA
>CALCNB010000317.1 GCA_937897785.1 uncultured Cellvibrionales bacterium
ATTCAATTTTAAATTTGAACTCTTAGATTCCAATCATTACTGTAAATTAAATCTAACACCAAAAACGATATTTGCTTAAGCAAAAAAGAAATACGAGATGAAAGTCGAAATGCAGCCAAACTTGCAGCCAAAGAAGTGCGACAAGCAGCACTTAACGAAGCCGGTATAAGTATTGATACCAGCGCCGAAGCAGCAAGAGAAGCAAGTAAATTAGCTAAAGAAGCTAGCCGAGAGGCACTCAAGGCAGCCGCTAAATCAGTGAGCCGAGAAGAGCTTAAAGCCATTAAAGATGCAGTTCGAGATGAACTTGTTGATGAAAATGTTCGAGACAATGGAAAAGAACATGCCAGAGAAATAATGAGGGATCGAAGAAAGGAATTTCGTCCACGCCCTAATATGCCAATGGAATAATTCAGTTTAAGGTTTGCCCATATAACAAACTAACCTCGGAATCTTAATTCTATATCCTCTGTAGCGGCTAATTTCATTAGCCGTTTTTTTACTTGATCAGTCACACTTTTCATTGGATAAAAGAATAATATACCGCCTACAAGAGATAAAAATGGCAATTAAATTTGTAACTATCATTTATCCAAAGTATTATCGTTAGCAGATAATAACTAACAAATTCCTCTATTGATATGGATAACAAACTGCCACGAATAGCTTCTACCTGCTTAATGCTTTTTATAACATCGACCCACAGTCATGCCGCCAACTGGAGCTTATTAGCTGAGATGCTGGTCAGCAATGATGACGCCGTTAATTATGGCTATCTTCTTGACAATAGAAATTTATCGTCTGAGAGTGATAGCGCACTAAGCTATTTAGTCAATGTTGAATACCAATGGAATGATCAATTCTCAACTGCTTTCGAATTTTCGGACGAACAATATCAAGACCTAAACCAATACGACAGCCAATATTACTCTTTATCCTTGGACTGGACCGAAACGATTGGCGACTTCGACGTTTCATTATATGGCTCACACATTGACATCGCACTTGACAACACTGATCTTACCTTAGACATGGCCTCACCTAACCTGTCTTACTTTTTTTCTAACGGTATATTCTTAAATCTTCACCATACACTGATAGACAAATCTTTCAGCAGCCCAGAGTTCAATTATTTAAGTGCGAAAAATAGCACTACAGGCTTATCAACTTATTATTTTTTCAGTAATTCAACAGCATTTATTTCGATTTCTTATACTGACAGCAACGAAAATGCCGAAGATAATAATTATGACTACCGACAGAAAACAACCGGCATTGCCACTCAAAAATCATTTTCTTTTTTAGGTAAAAAATCAAAAATCAATCTCAGCTATGCTATTCGAGAAAGAGACTACACTAAAGTTAGCGTTAGAAGCAATAAATATCGTACATTTGAAGATCGTGACAGAATTAAAATTTATTTCGACACTCGCTTAAGTCCACAATGGGCACTTAGATTAAGCTACGATCGCAAAGATCGAGATAGTAATCTAGCCGACTATGCTTATGACAATAATCTCTACAGCTTTAGGGTACAATACCAGCACTAACAGAAAAACAGAACGACGCCATTTATTCACGGAACGCTCGAGGTATCAGCCATGCTTCTAATTGTTGATGATAATAGCGAGATAAGAGAATCGCTAACCGAATATCTTGAAAAAAACGGCCTCAAATGCGAGACCGCTGAGGATGCTCAAACAGCCAGAGATAAACTTGCCATCAACGACTACCAACTGGTCATTCTAGATATTATGATGCCCGGTGAAGATGGCCTAAGCCTTTGTCGATATATTCATGAAAGTAGTCAAACACCCGTTATTCTTCTGACCGCCATGGATGAAGATACCGACCGAATTATCGGCCTTGAGGTAGGTGCCGATGACTACCTAAGCAAACCTTTCAACCCCCGCGAGTTATTGGCTCGTATTAAAGCCATTTTACGGCGAGAGTCAATAATCACTGAGAACATTCAAGCTGAATTCACAGAACAGACCAATACTACAGATAATAATGGCATTCATTACTTGTTTGGTGACTGGTCACTCAGCGTTAATCAACAGCAATTACGCCAAGGGCAACAAGCGCCAAAAGATTTGAGCACCGGTGAGTTTAGGCTGTTAATGGCCTTTGTTGAACACCCCAAGCGCGTCTTATCTCGCGATGAGCTTCTCGATCTTGTAAGTAATCGATCGATCGCTGCCTTTGATCGTAGCATAGATAACCAAATTAGCCGTTTGCGTAAAAAAATAGAAGTCGACCCAAAACAACCCACCTATATAAAAACAGTTTGGGGTGGTGGCTATACCTTCGGTTATGAAGTTACCAAAAAAGACCGCTAAGCCCAATTAAATATGATAAAAAAAATACTCCCCAGAACCCTTCGTAGCCAAATTGTTTGGCTACTTTTGTCGAGTCTACTTATTGCCCAGTCAGTCAGCTTTTTCTTAATCATTGGCGAACGTAGCTTGGTCAGCATGGATCAACGAATTGATCAAAGCTTAAATGATTTTTTTACCTTTGCTGATTTAGTTGATGCCACACCTGACTACCTTCACGATGATTTATTACTATCGATCAATGACCCAAATCGTTTTTTTAGGCTCAATGAAGATTTTCAATTAATGAAAACTGATCCATTACTCACGCAGGATAACCAAAGCAATACCATCGCCCAAAAACGCCTCCTACAGCGTATAAAAGACACTGATTTTCGTTTGGGAAACGCGCTTATTATTATCACCCCTGTGACTAATAATGAGTACGAAAAAGTTAATAATAGCTATGCAGAGTTTATTGCTCAATATGAACCATCCGGACTAAACCGTTGGCAACAATGGCTCAAGCCCGAACTGAGCTATGATCGAATAGATACAGAAGTGCAACTGGCATCCGGCCTATGGCTGTACGGCAGCTTTAAACTTGAAAAACTATCGACAGGTATTCAAATAAGACTGCTCGGCTTAACACTGCTGACAGTAACTATCGTAAGCTTAGTGGGTGTTTTTATTAGCTTACGAATGACCAAGCCGATCTCCTCCCTCGCTGATGCTTCAGAAAAATTAGGCAAAGGCCAAGTAGTCGATAGGCTCGAAGAAATTGGTTCTGCTGATATACGTCATGCCACATCCGCCTTTAACACCATGAATACCCGCGTAATGTTGTTATTGGAAAACCAGAAGCAAATGCTAGGAGCTATCAGCCACGACCTTCGATCGCCGCTTACCTCTTTGCGACTAAGACTTGAAAACCTTGATGATGACCAAAGCAAAGAAAAAATGATTTCAACTGTCGAAGAAATGAACGGCATGATTGCTGCGATATTAACATTTACGCGCCAGCAAGCTGATGAAAATCATAGCGAAGCTACAGAAAAAGTTGAGCTAAAAAACTTTTTTTACAGCCTCATTGAAGAATATACCGACACTCATAGAGATTGCCATTTAGATTATAATGTCAATCAAGTCAATCATTTTGAATGCCGTTATATTAGCCTCCGACGCGCGCTAAGAAACATCATCGATAATGGACTGCGTTATGGCAATAAGGTCAATATCATTGTGACAAACCTAAATCAAAGACAGCTTAACATCAATATCCGCGATAATGGGCCTGGTATACCCGAACAGCATTTAAACGATGTGCTCAAACCCTTTTTTAGACCCGACCAAGCACGTGCTCATAATGATGGCGGTATTGGCATGGGCTTGGCAATAAGCGAAAGCATCATCACAAGTCATGGTGGCGTCCTTGAACTTGGGAATCATCCTGAAGGAGGAGTTGAAGCCTTTATTTCATTACCCCTCTAACAGCACGAACCGATATTAAAGAAAACACTTTAGATCAACATCATCTACTCAAGTAATCAGCAGCAACTACTTTATCTTTAACAGGCAGATTCAGGTTTGTATTTTGTCCACTTGATATGGCTATTAAGTTAGCTATCATAAGACGAGACGTTTTAATTCAAGCTATGCGGTACAAACAAGCAAATAGGCCTGAGAAAAAACCATCACTAATATTTAAATATGTGAATTGAATGTATAAATTTTGCATCGCACCCATGATGGACTGGTCGGACAAGCACTGCCGATATTTTTGGCGTTTGCTAACAAAAAAGTCGAGACTCTACACCGAAATGATTACCACTGGCGCAATTATTCATGGTGATGCTGCTAGATATTTAGCATTCAACACAGAAGAACACCCAATCGCGGTTCA
>CALCNB010000318.1 GCA_937897785.1 uncultured Cellvibrionales bacterium
GTAACGCGTGCTACATGCTCAATCTCATTCATGATGCGTCGTGAAACCGTCTCGAGTAACTCATAAGGTAAATGGGCCCAGCGGGCGGTCATAAAGTCGATTGTTTCGACTGCGCGTAAGGCAATCACCCACTCGTAACGACGGGCATCACCCACCACACCGACCGATTTAACCGGCACAAACACCGCAAAGGCTTGGCTGGTTTTATGGTACCAATCGGCCTTGTGCAGTTCTTCGATAAAAATCGCATCGGCTAAGCGCAGAATATCGGCATAGTCTTTTTTTACTTCACCTAAAATACGCACACCTAAGCCCGGCCCCGGAAAAGGATGACGGTAGACCATATTGTAAGGCAGGCCTAACTCCAAACCCATTTTGCGTACTTCATCTTTAAATAATTCACGCAACGGCTCAACTAACTTCAGCTTCATCTCTTCAGGCAAACCGCCAACATTATGGTGCGATTTAATGACTTTGGCTTTACCGTGTTTAGCACCAGCTGATTCAATTACATCGGGATAAATCGTGCCTTGCGCTAGCCAATTGGCATCGTGTATTTTTTCAGATTCGTCATTGAAGATATCGATAAACGTATTGCCAATAATTTTTCGTTTTTTCTCGGGATCACTAACGCCGGCTAAACCATCTAAAAACCTCGACTCTGCATCGACTCTAATCACATTAATGCCCATATTTTCAGCAAACATCGACATCACTTGATCACCTTCATTAAGACGCAACAACCCGTTATCGACAAACACACAGGTCAATTGATCGCCGATAGCACGATGCAGTAAAGCGGCGACGACTGACGAGTCAACACCGCCCGACAAACCTAATATCACCTGCTCATCGCCAACCGTTTGCTGCACTTGAGCAATGGCTTGCTCAACAATATTGCTGATCGTCCAAAGCCCATCACAGCCACAAATATCGCGTGTGAAACGCTCAATCAATTGCTGACCGCTAACGGTATGGGTAACTTCAGGGTGAAACTGTAGACCATAAAATTGCCGCTCCATATCAACCATGGCTGCAATAGGTGCGCTGTCAGTCGCGGCTAATAAAGTAAAATTATCAGGCAGCTCAACCACTTTATCGCCATGACTCATCCAAACGTCAAGGTGCACACCGGTATCAATTTCATCATCACTAATGCCGCGCGTTAGTTCGGTGTCAGCTAACAGACGTACCTTTGCATAGCCAAATTCTCGCTTATCGGAGGTTTCAACCTTACCCCCTAACTGTGCCGCCATGGTTTGCATGCCATAACAAATACCCAATACCGGAACACCTAAGGTAAAGACGATAGCCGGAGCTGTCGGCGCATTATCACCCGTGACCGTTTCAGGACCGCCCGATAAAATAATCCCCTTGGGATTAAACTCAACAATACGCTCTGGCTCTATATCCCAGGGCAAAATTTCTGAATAAACCCCCGCTTCCCTGACTCGACGAGCAATAAGTTGGGTGTACTGCGAACCAAAATCAAGAATTAAAATACTTTGCTGCTGAATAGCTGAACTCATAGCGACCTAATATAGAAAATAATGATCGCAGTGCCTAAACACTGCCTATAAAAACATAATTGAATGA
>CALCNB010000319.1 GCA_937897785.1 uncultured Cellvibrionales bacterium
GATGTATCTAACGACGGCTAGGTCGTGTGAAATAAATATCATTGTTAATTGCCGTTGCTGACAAAGTGTGAGTAACAGCTCGAGAATTTGTGCCTGAATAGTGACGTCTAGAGCAGATACGGGCTCGTCGGCAATGATTAATTGCGGTTCTACCGCTAAGGCTCTTGCAATGGCTATTCGCTGGCGCTGCCCACCTGAAAATTCATGCGGGTATTTATTTGCCCAGCTGGGATCAAGCCCGACATCCGCCATTAAATTCAGTACTTTTTTCTTTATGTCACTGGATTCAGCCAATCGATGAATCTTTAACGGTTCCGCTAAGGTGTTGAACACCGTCATTCTAGGATTAAGCGAGGCGTAGGGATCTTGAAATATCATTTGCACATTTTTTCTGGCCTGTTTTAGTTCGCTCGTATTTAGCTTATGCAGCGATTGTTCTCCAAGCTGTATTTCACCACGATCAATGTTGATTAATTTAACAATACTTTGGGATAGGGTTGTTTTACCACAGCCAGATTCACCGACTAAGCCTAAAATTTCCCCTTTGGCTAATTTCAAGCTGACATTATTAACCGCTTGAAACCGCGAGTGACGATCTGCATAGCTAATACTGACATTTTTTACTGACAATAAGGGGCTGTTTTTTTTCGGTGTATATTTAAACTTGGCCGGTTTAGCTTGTTGCGGTATAGAGGCGAGTAATTTTTTTGTGTAAGGATGATTGGGTGAATTAAAAACCGTCTGGCTTTGTCCTTGCTCGACAATACGCCCTTGCTCCATGACCAAGGTTCGATCAGCCATATACCTGATAACATCTAAGTCGTGAGAGATAAAAATAACGGCGATATTTCTTTGTCGCTGTAAGTCTTTAATGAGTTCAAGAATTTGTGCCTGAATAGTGACATCGAGAGCGGTAGTAGGCTCATCGGCAATCAATAGTTCTGGCTCGGTGATTAACGCCATGGCAATGACCACCCGTTGTCGCATGCCGCCTGAAAATTCATGCGGGTATTGATGATAGCGAGACGCCGCGTCATGGATGCCGACTTCTTCTAGCAGTGTTAATGCTTTCTGCTTAGCTAGGTTGGGTGAAATATCTTCGTGTAGCAGCAAGGGTTCTATGATTTGGGCGCCAATACTCAGGTAAGGGTTTAATGCAGTCATCGGGTCTTGAAAAATCATGCTGATTCGTTTGCCACGAATACCACGCATGGTTTTTTCGTCTGCAGAAAGTAAGTCAACATTATGAAACAATGCCTTGCCGCGCTCTATGTGGCCGGGAGGTGTATTGATAAGCCCCATCAGTGCATAACAACTGACTGATTTACCTGAGCCTGACTCACCAACAATACCCAGCGTTTCGCCTTGCTGAACATTAAATGAGATATTATCAACCGCTTGAGTTTTGCCGTCTCGGGTATCAAAGGCAATTGATAAGTTATTGACGTTAAGTAATTCCATAATGTCTCGTGTATTAGTCGCGAGTTGCGCGAGGATCGAGCGCGTCTCGAAGACCATCGCCTAAAAAATTCAGTGCAAATAAAGTGGCAGATAAGGTTAAGCCAGGAAATAGTAACAGCCATGGGTATTCCTCCATGGTCTCTACACCGCCTGATATAAGCACACCCCAAGAGCTTTGTGGTGGCTGGATGCCCAAGCCTAAAAAGCTTAAGAATGCCTCTAACAGCATAACGCTGGGAATGGTCAGTGTTATATAGACGATAACGGGGCCAATAATATGAGGAATAATATGCCGACTAATAATTTGCCAGTGACTTAGCCCCGTTACAATAGCTGCACTCACAAACTCCTGATTGCGAATATTCATCACCTGCGTACGAACGATTCTTGCCATTGTTAGCCATTCAATTAAACCAATGGCTAAAAATAAAAGCAGTAAGCTACGACCAAATACTACCATCAGCAAAATGATAAAAATCATAAAGGGCAGCGCATATAAAATATCGACGATACGCATCAAAACGGTATCGGTTAAACCGCCTACATAACCTGCGATAGCTCCCCAAAGCACGCCAATGACTAATGATACTGCTGTGGCGGCAAAGCCAACCATTAGAGAAATTCTACCGCCATACATGAGACGCGTCATTAGATCACGGCCGTGAATGTCAGTGCCAAGCCAATGTGCAGTCGAAGGGCCAGAGGCGCCCAGGGCTAAGTTTTGCGTTTCGTAGCCATAAGGGGCAAGCCAAGGTGTTAACACGGCGATGACCACCAGAGCGGCGAGAAAATTTAAGCTGATAATAGCGAGTTTATTTTGCTTCAGTCGATACCAAGCGTCCTGCCAGGGCGAGCGACCCTGGTCGAAGACGACGTCTTGGTATTGTTGCAAAGAATCGGTAGCCATAATGGTTAATGTTTCGCGTCTAAAGTGAGTCGAGGGTTAAGCCAAACGGCCAACAAGTCAGATAGCATGTTTAAAAAGACAATTAAGCATGACAGCAAAATAGTGGTACCCATTATCATCGTATAATCACGGTTAAAAGCAGCTTGCACATAAAAGCGGCCGAGGCCAGGAATTTGAAAGATAGTTTCGACCACAAAAGAGCCTGCTAACAAGCCGGCTATGGCGGGTCCTAAAAAAGCCACCACTGGTGCCAATCCGCCGCGCAGTGCGTGTTTAAATATAATCTTACTAGTGCTAAGTCCTTTGGCTTTGGCAGTACGAATATAATCTTGATTGAGTACCTCTAACATCCCGCCACGGGTTAATCTGGCAATATAGGCAGCATAGGTCGAGCCTAATGTGATCGCCGGCAAAATTTTATCGCCGGGAGAGTAGCCCCAGCCTGAAACAGGTAGCCACTGTAGCCAGATACCAAAGACCAAGACCAGTAGCGGTCCAAGTAAAAACGACGGCATGCAGATGCCGGTCATGGCTAAGGACATGGGTATGTAGTCCTGCGCCGTATTGGGTCGTACCGCGGCCAGCATCCCTGCGCTTATACCGATAATTAGGGCGATCATAATGGCGTAAATAGCCAGCTCAAAGGTGATGGGCAGTCCGGCGCCAATCATCTCGGTGACGGAGCGATTGGTGTAGCGAAAAGAGGGGCCAAAATCGCCGCGGATGAGATGACTTAAATAATCGAAATACTGTTGGTGTAGTGGTGCGTCTAAGTTGTAGCGTTCATTAAGTCGCTCGATGACTTCTTGGCTAACGACTTTGTCGGCATCAAATGGACCGCCCGGTGCACTTCGAATTAAAAAAAAGGTCGCAGTGATAACAATGAAGATCACGGGCATGGCCTGCAGGAGTCGAGATAGAAAAAATCGAATCATTTATTGATCACCATTAATGGTTGAATCTTCAAGATAGACATATTTATAGGGATGGATATCAAGGATATTAGGTTCCCAGCCTTTAAGTTGAGGGTGCTTTAATAATACGCGAGTATAGGTATAAATAGGTATGATGGGGCTCTCATCCATCAACAAATTTTCGGCTTGTTGAAAAATTTTATAGCGTTTCTTTTCGTCTACCTCAGAAGCGGCTGAAGCGATCAATTCATCGTACTGGTTATTTGACCACCCGGTTTGATTATTGCCGCCATCGGTCACAAACATATCTAAGAAGGTATTAGGATCAGGATAGTCACCGATCCAAGCGGCTCGCGCAATACTGTAGTCTAAAGCTTGAATGCGGCTTAAGTAGACTTTCCAGTCTTGGTTAGAAAGGCGTACATTTATATTCAGTGCCAGCTTCCACATTTGCTGAATGGCCACTGCGATTCGGCGGTGACCGTCACTGGTATTGTAGGTTAATTCGATTTCTGGGAAGCCTTCGCCGTTTGGAAAACCCGCCTCGCTCAGCAGTTGCTGCGCTTGAGCAAGATCGTAGCGAATACTGTTATTGTTAGCAAAATAACCTTGAGTATTAGGTGGCGTGAAAGTAAACGCAGGAATTTGTCCGCCTTTAGTAATTGAATCGGTAATGGCCTGACGATCGATCGACATGGAAAGAGCGCGCCTGACGCGTACATCATCAAGCGGTTTCTCTGTGACATTCAATCGATAATAATAGGTGCCGAGATACGGATCGATAGAGATTTTATCAGGGTCATTGGTTTGGTAGCTTGCAATTTTGTCTAGCGGCGTGCTGCTAGTTGCATGCAACACACCGGTTCTAAACATACGCTCTTCAGTCAGTGCGCTGTCGATCGGGTAAAACAAGATTTCATTTAATCTGACGGTTTCATGATCCCAGTACTGCGGGTTCTTTTTAACGCGAATAATGTAATTGAGGCGCCAGCTGTCTAGGGTAAAAGGACCGTTACCGACAAGATTACCGGGCCGCGTCCAAAGTGTGCCGGCCTGATCCCGTTCACCAAAGGCTAAAATCGTGGGCGGGTGAACGGCAAACGTACTGTAGTGGGCCAGTAGCGAAAGAAAATACGGGGTTGGGTTTTCCAGTTCAATGACTAAGGTTTTGCTATTAATTGCTTTAACACCAACTTGACTAAAATCTGTTAATTCACCGTGATTAAAAGCTTGGGCGTTTTTCACTGTAAACAATTGGTAAGCGTATTCGCTGGCTAGCGCAGGGGATAGCATTCGCTGCCAAGACCAGACAAAATCATCCGCGGTGACAGGGTCGCCATTTGACCAGTTGGCGTTATCACGCAAGGTAAATGTGTAGCGCTTACCGCCATCGCTGATAACCCAAGATTCGGCAACGGCAGGTTGTGGCGCAAGTGTTGCTGGGTCGACACTGATTAGCCCTTCAAATAAGGCGCTAATAATATTGTGTTCAGGCACGCCGGTGACGGTATGAGGATCGAGATCTTTAGGTTCAGTGCCATTGCCAAGGTGCAGAATTTGTTTAGCAGTGGCCGACTCTATATTACTTGAGCCAAGGTCGCAGCCGACGAGTAATAAAAGCGATAGCAAAACCGGCAATAAGATTTTATTCGGCATTGAGTTGCTCGTTAAATGCTTGGTAGTTAAAGGGGCGGCCTAAGAAATTTTCGACCAGTTTAGCCGCGTCTTGAGATCCGCCCGGGGCTAACACTTGATCGCGATAGCGTTTTGCAAGGGTTTTATTCATCAATCCTTGTTGCTCAAATTCTGAAAATAGATCTGCCGCGATAACTTCAGACCACATATACGTATAATAACGTGCCGAGTAGCCAAATAAATGGCCAAAGTTTGCGAAAAAATGGGTATCTTCCATGTAGTCAAAGGGCGAATATTGGTTTTGAAGCTGGATTAATATTTGCTTCAGATCTAAAGACTCGGGTGCGATTGAATAATAGTTCAGTGACAGTGCAGCATAAAACATTTGGTTGCGAATATGTGTGCCTACACCGAAGTCACGAGCGGCTACCATTTTATCAACCAGTGACTTAGGAATGGCTTTACCGTTGGCATTAATTGCAAAGCGTTGCAGGCTATCATAATCCCAAACCCATTGTTCAAGTAATTGGGAAGGGGCCTCGACAAAATCCCGTTCAGTGGCGATGCCGGATAAGCCACTCCAAGGTTGGTGACCGCCAATAAGGCTATGTAACAGGTGGCCAAACTCGTGAAGAAAAGTTTCGACTTGGCTATGTTCCATGAGGCCTAAGTCATTTGCTTGGCCAGCTTCATTGACTGACTGGTCAGCACCCGGGAAATTACAAATTAAGGCTGAAATAGGTAGCTGTTTATTAGCAACGCCGGTTTGAATGCCAAAGTGTGCTGCGTGCTTATACTTACCCTCGCGTGGATGCATGTCGAGATAAAAGTAGCCTAGTGACTCACCTTGTTGTGTTTGCAATTGATGCGCAGTGACACTTGAATCCCAGACGGGTGTTTGCCAATCAACGATTTTAAGTTCGAACAGTTCACCGACTAAATCAAATACGCCATTTTTAACTTGCTGATAAGGGAAGTATTGGCGAATCGCTTTGCTGTCAAATTGATAGTGTTGCTTTTTGACTTGCTGTTCTAAGAACGACTTTTGCCAATTACCGACCGTCAAGGCATTGGCTTGGGTTTGCTGAAGTTGATCCAGTAGTTGTGCATAGTCTCTCTCAGCTCTCGGTGTCGCTAATAGGTTCACTTTATTAATAAACTCAGCAGCATTTTCTGGATTTTCGATCATTGCTGTTTCTGTCGCATAGGCGGCGTAGCTTTTGTAGCCTAAAGTTGTTGCTAATTGGTGCCGCTTGGTAATAATGTCTTGTAATACCGTTTTATTAGCAGGGTAGCCGCGGTTTAAAAACTGTCGGTAGATCGCATGTCTGTGTTGGTCAGAGTGCGCGTAGCGTAAAAATGGAAATACACTGGGGTAGTCGGTGGTGATAAGCCACTGTCCTTGTTCGTTACGATCAAGTTTATCAATATAGTCTTGCGGTAAGCCGTTAAGATGATCGGCTGATTGAATGGTTATGTGACGTACATCATCACGTATATTTTTAGAGAATAGCTGCCCGAGTTCAGCAATTTCATTTTGTAATTGGCGAATTATTTTTCGCTTCTCAGCAGGCTGGCTAACGCCAGAGCGGATGTAAGAGCGTAGCAGCTTTTTTTGATAGCGTAGAGCGTTTTTATCGTCACTTTCGAGAGTAATGGTGTTCAGTTGCTCGTAGATAGGACTGGATAAGCTGACATCAGTGTTAAGGTTAGAAAGTTTTTTCTGGCAGTCGCTGGCTGCGCTGCGTAACGTGCTGCTCGGATGAACATTGCTGAGTAATTGCATGGCGCTATAACTGTTGCCGAGTTCAATGTAAAAATCGTCAAGCTGGTTAAGGAAGTCAAGCGAAGCGGCGTGGCCTGTCTGGGATGACGCGGGCATAGCCTCTAAAATAGCAAACTGCTTTTTTAGCCGTTCTTCATCTTGCTCGCAAAGTGGTTGTAAATCAGTTGCCTCTATATTGCGTTCTAGCATTGTCGTCAGTAAATTATTATTGGTATTACAGCTCATCAAGAGGTGACAGGACAGTATCAATAGTATTGAGCGATAACGAGGCATGGTGCTTTTTTTCCCTTTTGCGGCTGATTGATTAAGGTCTAGCTAAGGTATTATGAATGCATAGTGGTTAAAAGTTATCTTTCCACTCTCGAATAGCGGCAAACACTTCATCGCCGATTAAATTCTTTTTATTTAATCGCTTGCTAGCTGCCGCGATCACTGCCGTTTTATCGTAGCGCAAGAATGGATTGGTTGCGAGTTCATCGGCTAACAGTGACGGTACGGTGGGAATGTTACTCGCTCGTTGTTGGCTAACAGTTTTGACTCGCTGTGCTAATGCCAGGTTGTCGGGTTCAACGATTTTTGCAAAGTTGAGATTGACTTGTGTGTATTCATGGGCACAATGAATACGGGTATCTTGTGGCAATGCTTTTAGT
>CALCNB010000320.1 GCA_937897785.1 uncultured Cellvibrionales bacterium
TTCCCATTGACTTGAACCAGCCCAGCGGAGCATCTCTGAATCGAATGCAGTCGCATTAAGTTGGTTGACAAAATCAAGGGCTTGCGCACTCTCAACAAGGATCAGATGTTGGTCATTGTTAACTGGCAGTGTGATGAAGCTAGCGGACTCATCAGCGGTTAACAGTTTCGTTAGGGTCGTTTCAGTTCCGTTGATTAAAGCAAACTGCGCAAGGCTATGGCTGATCTCAGACAGTTCGGCTTTCGAAAATACCGCGTATTTTTTCAATGCTGATAGCGCAGTGGTGACCGTTGCGCGTGGCATGAATAAATAAAAACACTGCTCGCTTCGTCGGTGTAAATAAAAATTTGCATGCATCCGACCTTTGGGGTCGCAGTGGGCGGCCAAAACGGTTTCATCGCTAGCTAAATTAACGGTATCGTTAGTCAGTTGGCCTTGTAAAAACGTTGCGGCTTCAGGGCCGTCAATAGCGATACAGCCCCAATGTGGGAGCGGGCAAATCAAGTTTTTGTTTGCAGGGCTTTTTAGTGCAGCTTGATGTTCAAACCAGCTCAGTTGGTCAATAAATTGATGGTCTGGCAATAAGGCAAAGATTGCTTGCCAGTGAGGATCAAGTGAAAGGGCGGCTGCCTGCATTTCGGTCTCTCAGCATCTGTGCTTAAGGTTTAAAGTGCTTATTGTCTTACAGTTGTCATGATTTAACAATATGGTAAGTCATTAACAAGCTGGTGATTGCTTCTCAGTGACGGGGATTGACCGCATTAAACAGATTTTTTGTTTTTGTTGGCTGGCTTAAGGTATGATAAAAGCTATGGAAACGACTAATGATTTAGACCGCGCCGAGCATAATCGGGTGATATGGCATAGCCGCCGAGGCATGTTAGAGCTGGATATTGTGCTCGAAACATTCGTCAAGCAGCATTATCTCAGCCTTGATGCTGATCAGCGTCAGCTGTATCGCCGCTTATTGGCTTGTGAAGATCAGCAACTTTACGATTGGTTCTTGAAAAAAAAACCTGCGGCTGATCCTGAGCTAGCTGCAATGATCGAGCTGATTCTCGCCTATAATCGACCCGCTTAGTATTCAGCGAAAATTGACTGCTAGCGGTTAGTAGTCCAGTGTTGAAACATCGCGCTGATCTATTTTCAAGCTTCATGAGCCACTTTATTGGCCGGCTTAATGTATTAAGTAGGGTCTAACGATGCCTGTTTTAGAGCTAGAATGTAAGTCAGGGGTAATGGCGGCGAGTTATCTGCTGTTGCTGTACGGCATGGCGTTTCCAGTAATAATCTTTTCAGATTATTACTGGCAGTTCAAGGCATTAGTTACTCTTGTATTAATCGTTGCAGCAATGCGAGAAGTTTGGCGATTGTTTTTTATCAGCA
>CALCNB010000321.1 GCA_937897785.1 uncultured Cellvibrionales bacterium
GCCTACCTTGTCGGTGGTGGTGTCAGAGACTTACTATTAGGCTTATCGCCTAAGGACTTTGACGTAGCAACGGATGCAACGCCAGAACAAGTCAAACAACATTTCAGACGAGCCCGCATTGTAGGTCGTCGCTTTCGCATCGTTCATGTTCGCTTTGGTCGAGAAATCATTGAGGTCACCACCTTTCGCGGTAGTCACGACCAAACCGACGACAGCAAAATTAACCGTAACGATAAAACCCAAGTGAACGATCATGGCATGCTACTACGCGATAATGTCTACGGCTCCTTGCACGATGACGCCATGCGAAGAGATTTTACGATTAATGCCCTATATTACAGTATCGAGGGCTTCACTGTGCTCGATTACACCAATGGGATGCAAGATTTAGCCGATAAAAAAATTCGTATTATCGGCGATGCCGCTCAGCGTTATGCCGAAGATCCGGTCAGAATGCTACGTGCTATTCGTTTTCAAGCGAAATTTGATTTTTCGCTTGAAAACGCTACCGCAAAACCCATTGCACAACTTGCACCACTATTAAAACAAATCTCTGCCCCCCGGCTATTTGACGAGGTATTGAAATTATTTTTATCAGGCAAGGGCAAAAAAACCTTTCAACTAATGGAAGAATACGGCTTATTTGCACCGCTTTTCCCAGCCACAGGCAAACTGCTTAGCGATCAAAACGAAGCGTCAAACCGCTTCCATTCATTGATTGTATCAGCGTTAGAAAATACCGATCATAGAATACAACAGGACAAACCGGTTACACCGGCATTTCTTTATGCCGCTTTATTATGGCCGCGTGTATTGATCATCAGCGAGCAGTATCAGCAGCAAGGTGAAGCGCGATTTAGAGCATTACAGCTTGCCGGCCATCAGGCGCTTGATGAACAGATGCCTGTCATTGCTATTCCTAAGCGATTCAGCATCCCTATGCGCGAGATCTGGACGCTACAACATCGTTTAGAAACCGCTCATGGCAAGCGCGCGATTGGAGTATTACAACACCCCCGCTTTAGAGCCGCCTATGATTTTTTATTATTACGA
Source organism: uncultured Cellvibrionales bacterium (assembly GCA_937897785.1). GTDB lineage: Bacteria > Pseudomonadota > Gammaproteobacteria > Pseudomonadales > UBA7434 > UBA7434. Next base: position 1,054 of record CALCNB010000321.1, read on the forward strand.
GAGCAAAGTAGTGAGCTAACTGAGCCTCGCGGCCCGTTCTGGACTGAATTACAAATACAACACCCCATCAGTAAAGATCATGTCGCAAGTCATAGACCACGCAGGCGGCGGCGATCACGAAAACCTCGCCCTAAAGTACCGCGTGATAGCACGACTAAGGATTAAAAAATGAGCGTCAAAAAAGATCCCAAGCAGGTCTTTTCGGTATTTGTTGGCCTGGGTAGCAATCTCGCCCAACCCCAAACTCAAATTAGCCAAGCAATGACTGAAATGGCGCAGCTAACCGACACATCGCTACTGAAACAGTCGTCGCTTTATCGCAGCACTGCGCTTGGCCCTGAACCACAACCTGACTACCTAAACGCAGTTGTTGAGCTGGCTACAGCGCTCAATCCTCATGCCCTATTAAAGGCCTTACAGGCAATTGAGGCGCAACATGGCAGAATCCGCAAGCAACGCTGGGAGCCAAGACCGCTAGATTTAGATATACTGCTGTATGGGAATCAGCTAATATCCACTGAAACATTAATCGTGCCTCATGCAGAGATGACAAAACGGCATTTTGTCCTTTACCCTTTGGCTGAGATAGCGCCAGATTTAGTCATCCCTGGAGCAAAAAATGAAAATTTGAACCAATTACTTCAGCGATGCCCAATGGCAGAGCTACAAAAAATAATCGATTAATGCAATGCAAATCAACACACAAACAAAATAGAAAACAGTAACTTAACGATAGCAATTAACCCATAGACAATCGAAGATATTATCTTGAACCATGCCTGATCTTAATAATTTAGACAACTCACTGGATAAGCAACCGCTGGGCTCTGAACGTTTAGCAATCGATGAGTTAATCAAGGGTCGAGAGATCCCTCGCTTCATCACCATTGAAGGCTCAATTGGCGTTGGCAAAACAACCTTAACCAAACGACTGGCTGAAACCTTTAACTATGAAACGATGCTAGAGCGAGCAGAAGAAAATCCCTTCCTATCGAGCTTTTATAAAAACCGTCGTCAAAATGCCCTCGCAACACAATTATTTTTTTTATTTCAACGTGCACAACAAATCCAAGAAATGCGACAACAAGACTTATTTTCGCCGGTGCGAATCTCTGACTTTCTAATTGAAAAGGATCGCCTCTTTGCCCGCGCCAATTTAGATGACAACGAGTACCAACTCTATGAGCAAGTCTATTCGCAAATCACTATCGATGCACCAAAACCTGATCTGGTGATTTATCTTCAATCACCTGTCGATGTACTGATGGATAGAATCTCAAAACGTGGCAGAAATATTGAACAGTCGATCGATCGCAATTATCTCGAGTTACTTAATGAAGCTTATAGTGAATTTTTTCTCTACTATGATGATGCACCATTGTTAATCGTTAATTGCACTGAGATTGACTTTATTAACAACGAAAATGATTATTTAAGCCTGATCGACTATCTATTAAATGTGCGCAGTGGTCGTTGTTATTTCAATCCTACGATATTTTCATAGCAGCCTAGCATGACTTACCATTACCGACAGGAAGCTTAGCCTTGAAAAATACTATCCAAAATCTTCGTCAGAAAAAAATCACCCAGCAACCATTTAGCATGGTCGCCGCCTACGATGCCACATTCAGCATGGCACTCAATCAGGCAGGCATAGCCTCGATCTTGGTGGGCGACTCACTGGGCATGGTTGTGCAAGGACAGGCCAGCACATTACCGGTTACCATTGAACAAATGGTTTATCATACAGAAGCAGTCGCTAGCGCTAACCTTCGAGCAGAAGAGCCAGCGCTCATCATTGCCGATCTGCCCTTTATGAGTTACGCCACAACAGAGTCAGCATTGACCAACGCAGCAATGCTGATGCGTGCCGGAGCTAACATGGTTAAACTTGAAGGCGGTAGCTGGCTAGCTGAAACGGTTGCTCAACTTGTCGAACGCGGCATCCCTGTCTGTGGGCATATCGGACTAACACCGCAGTCGGTGAATAAATTTGGCGGCTTTAAAGTGCAAGGACGACTACCCGAACAACAAAAACAGTTAATTGAAGATGCTCAGCAACTTGATCGTGCAGGCGCTGACTTTATTGTACTCGAATGTATTCCAAAAACGTTGGCGTCAACGATCACCTCCAGCGTCGACTGTTCGACAGTCGGCATTGGCGCAGGCAATGTGACTGACGCACAAGTACTGGTCTGTTACGATATACTAGGATTAAGCGATAACCCAGCCCGCTTCGTAAAAAACTTTATTTCAGCCGCTGATAGCGATAACCCTATTGTCGATGCCTTTCGTGATTTTAATCAATCTGTAGAGCAAAAGATTTATCCCGCCGCAGAACATGAGTATTAAAATTCATTTTACTTTTAACTACCTTAATAAGCACACGATATCAGTATGGAAATTTTTAGTCAGGCAGATATATTATGGGCCGACATTGAAGCCAATAACGACGGCCCTATAAAAGTGGCGCTGGTCCCAACCATGGGTAATTTACACGCCGGCCATCTGCAGTTAGTGACACGCGCTCGTCAAGTTGCCGATATTGTAGTCGCCAGCATATTCGTTAATCCTATGCAGTTCGGCGCGACTGAAGATCTTGACAATTACCCACGAACACTTGAAGAAGATATTGAAAAACTTAACGCTGAAAAAACTGACTACTTATTTTTGCCTACAGTAGACATTATGTACCCTGATGGACTAGATAACCATACCAGCATTAATAATCAATATCTAACAAATATGCTATGTGGTATTTCACGACCCACTCATTTTCAAGGGGTCTGCACGGTAGTCTGCAAACTATTTAATTTAGTCAAACCAGATATCGCTGTTTTTGGTGAAAAAGATTTTCAACAACTGACTATCGTCAAAAAAATGGTCGCCGACTTATGTATACCAACAGAAATTATTAGTGTTGCTACCGAACGGGCCGAAGACGGCTTGGCTCTTAGTTCTAGAAATAATTACCTAAGTAATGATGAAAGACAAAAGGCACCACAATTATATGCCGCACTACAAACGGCGAGTCGCTCTATTATGACTGGCGATAGAAACTTCAGTCAATTGTGCCAACTGGCTTCAGAACAACTTAGCCAGCAAGGCTTTGATGTTGATTACTTTGATATTCGAGATCAACATACACTGGCATTATTAGACGATGGTAGCAGTAATAAAGACATTGCCATCTTAGCCGCAGCTAAACTCGGGGTCACACGTATACTGGACAACCTCAAAATCAGTCTATAGGCTTACATTAACACTGTTAACTTTTTACCTTAAGAGAGGCGCATGAGCAAACCCAACATTTACCCAGTGAAACCTGACTTTGCTGCAACGGCCCACCTTAACAGCGATCAGTATCAAGCAATGTATCAAGCCTCAGTATCGCAGCCCGAAATGTTTTGGAATGTCCAAGCAAAAAATCATTTAACTTGGGATCAACAATGGACCAATGTTTGCGAGCACGATTTCAAACAAGGGCAGACAAGTTGGTTCAACGGCGGAAAACTCAACGTCACCACTAACTGTATTGACCGACATCTGGCGGATAGAGCCAATCAAACGGCTATTATTTGGGAAGGTGATGAACCCGATCAGCAGAAATTAATTAGCTATACTGAACTTCATGAAGCCGTTTGTCGATTGGCTAATGGCTTAAAAAAACGTGGTGTTAAAAAAGGCGATCGGGTTTGTATTTATATGCCCATGATTCCAGAAGCAGCTTATGCCATGCTTGCGTGCACAAGAA
>CALCNB010000322.1 GCA_937897785.1 uncultured Cellvibrionales bacterium
CTGCATTATCAAGCGGTGTATAGTGCTCGCTAAAGATTTGTAGTTGATGACGCTTTTCACTATGGTCTTGGTTAAGGTTAAAATAGGGGTGTGTGGTTGGTCCTGCGACAGTGGTTCGCTCACTATGAACATTTATTTCAATGGTTAATTCACTGTGAGATGATAATGCATAGCGAACGCAAATTGTCATGCCTCCAGGGTAGCCATTGAAGCCGTCCGCTAAATGACACTCTAATGTTAACGTATCATTTTTTTGCTCAATGCATTGCCAGAATATATTCGCTAAAGCATTGCTGCCGCCATGCAATTGATGCTCGTCTTCGTTGGCATCTAGAGAGTAACGCTGTTCATTGACTTGACAGCTTGCGCCAGCAATACGGTTGGCATAGGGGCCAACTATGGCACCCATGAAAGAGCTGTCGGCCAAATAATCGCTGAGATTTTGATAGCCTAAAATAATATTGCGCGGCTGTTGATCGACGATTGTCGTCCATGAGATTAAACGTGCACCAAAGTTTGTGATGCTGATAAGGTCGCCTTGCTGATTAGCTATTTCATAGCGTGTAATATTCATAACGATTTCTTTTTATGGATAAAAAATAAGGCCAGTTTACCTTAAGTAAGCTGGCCTTGTGACAATCAGTCAGATCATCCTATCAGCTGATCATTTTTGATTCACAATATCCGTTACCAACTGGTCCAAAATGGCTTGGTCTTTGGCAAAATTACGAATTCCTTCTGCGAGCTTCTCCACTGCCATCGCATCTTCATTATGGAGCCAGGAAAAGCTGGACTCAGTCAATGGTATGATTTCATCACGATTTTTCTTGGTAATGTCTGCTGAAGACAGTTTAGTGGGTAATTCGCCTTCAGTGTCTTGCAGTTCATTTAAAAGGGCGGGTGATATGGTGAGTAGATCGCAACCGGCCAGCTCAATGATTTCGCCGGTGTTTCTAAAGCTTGCACCCATCACCACCGTGTCATAACCGTATTGTTTGTAGTAGTTATAAATACCCGTGACAGATTTGACGCCAGGATCACCCGCACCAAAGAACTCTTTGCCTTCACTTTTCTTAAACCAATCGAGAATACGACCAACAAAGGGTGAAATCAAAGTGACATTAGCTTCTGCGCAAGCAATGGCTTGGGCTTTCGAAAACAGTAAGGTTAAGTTGCAGGCAATCCCTTCTTTTTCAAGTTGTTCTGCCGCTTTAATTCCCTGCCAAGTAGAGGCTAATTTAATCAGTACTCGTTTTTTATCAATGCCAGCAGCTTCATAAAGACTGATAAGTTTGCGACCTTTGGCAATACTGGCTTCAGTATCAAATGATAATCGGGCGTCGACTTCAGATGATACGCGACCCGGTACATGATTAAGTATTTCACAGCCGAAGTTGACAATCAGTTGATCGCAAATATCGTCAATATCACTTCCCGCTTTATCAATTGCATCAGTGATTAAATGTTGATATTGAGGCAGTTTCGCGGCTTGCAGGATGAGCGAAGGGTTGGTCGTTGCATCGGTAGGATTCAATGCCTTGATAGAATCGACATCGCCGCTATCGGCCACTACCACAGTTACTTGTTTCAATTGTTCTAATAAATTCATAGTCATCAACTTAAGTCATTAAGGGAGCTAAATAAGGGTGGTTAAATACCAGACAAATTCACTCAACCTATGGAGATGGTCGAGTGAACTTGTAAGTATAAAGTGTTTTCACTTAATAAGTGTAGACATTTTGTGCGGATAGGCTATTAGATATAGCGATTGACAATATTCTCAAGTAACTCTTGACGTCCAGAAACCTGCTTAGGACTCATATCATTTTCTAACACTAGCTTGGATAAGCTCTCCAAGCTGTGCTCACCTGATAAAATGCTTTGTCCAAGCTCTTGCTGCCAGCCGGCATAGCGCTCATTTACAAAATTACTTAATGGTGCATCTTCAATAAGCTGAGCGGCATTGATTAGTGATTTAGCCATTGTGTCCATGCCACCTATGTGACCGATAAATAAGTCATCACGGGCACATGACTGGCGGCGCAGTTTGGTATCAAAGTTAAAGCCGCCCGTTGAAAAACCACCAGCTTTTAATATTTCATAAACAACAAGCGTACATTCAGCCACGTCGTTAGGGAATTGGTCGGTATCCCAGCCATTTTGCATGTCACCTCGGTTAGCGTCGACACTGCCCATAATGCCTTCGGCGCAGGCGGTAGCAATTTCATGATGGAAGCTGTGACCAGCTAAGGTAGCATGGTTGGCTTCAATGTTAACTTTATCTTTTATTTCACCACTTCCAAGAATTTTGAGCTTAATAGAGTTTTTGTTTATTAATTTCAATTTTTTCAATAAATCAGAATTTAAAATATCTGAGGATTTTATGGTTTTATTATCGATAAATGATTGAATTTTTTCTAAATTCAAAATCGCAATATCTTTTTTTGAAATTGGATTAAATCCTCTTTTGGGTAAACGTCTATATAATGGCATTTGACCACCTTCAAAACTTTTAATAGAAACACCTGATCTTGATTTTTGTCC
>CALCNB010000323.1 GCA_937897785.1 uncultured Cellvibrionales bacterium
AAATGAAATAAGAAATGGTTTGGATAAAGAAAAGCAATTTATTGCGTTGGCCTATCAATATTTAGCGGTCGATATTCCTTACCGTGCTGCGCAGGTTTTAGATAAGGCCATGACTGAAGGTTTGGTCGAACGTAATGAAAAGAACTTATCTTTGCTGGGCTCCTCTTATCAGCGTGCGCAAGAGTACCGCAAGGCTTCGCCTGTGTTAGAAGAAGCAGCTAAGAAATCAGAAGACGGTAATGCTTGGTCTCGCTTGGCGGGCGTCTATTTAAATTTAAATGAAAATGAAAAAGCCCTTGTGGCAGCGCGTAACGCACTGAAAAAAGGTGATTTAAAGCGTGAAGATCTGGCTTGGATGAATCGCGGTACTGCTGAGCAAGCGCTGCATTGTTATAAAGACGCGAGCAAGTCATTTGCTAAAGCAGCTAAATTTGAAAAAACAGAAAAAGGCGCCAAAAGCTGGAAGGCATATGTGACTAATGAGGGTGAGCGACGTAATAAATTAATTTCAAACGGGGCTGATTTAGCTACTTGCAAGAAAGTATGATCACTGATCCCGATCATAAAAAAAGCCGCTTTTTAGCGGCTTTTTTTATGATGGCTAATTGCTCTCTTGATCGATTAAGGCCGTATGCGGCGATCGCCATCAAGATTTTTTTGTGAATCATTTGCAGTTACTGGTAAATCGATATTATTCCGTGCAAATTGTTGTGCAATTGCAGGATAATGGCTGGTAGATATTTGTCAGTCACATCGATGCAGGTATACTGCAATGGTAAATAAAGTTCACAACTAATCAGCAGGATAAGTCATGCCAAAAAAAACCAGCCCTACAGTGAATCCTCGCGCTTACTCTTCGGTTATTGTTGACGGTAAAGATCGTGCGGCCAGTCGTGCGATGTTACGGCCGGTGGGATTTACCGATGCCGATTTTAAAAAACCGGTGATTGGCGTGGCATCGACTTGGAGTATGGTCACGCCATGTAATATGCACATCAATACCCTAGCCGATGAAGCATGCAAAGGCGTCGACACTGCCGGTGGCAAGGGCGTTATTTTCAATACTATTACTATCTCTGATGGTATCTCTATGGGCACCGAGAACATGAAGTACTCGTTAGTGTCGCGCGAGGTGATTGCTGACTCGATCGAAACCGTGATGGCTTGTCAGGGCTATGACGGTATTGTTGCTGTAGGCGGTTGCGATAAAAATATGCCCGGTTGCCTGATGGCGATTGCGCGCTTAAACCGTCCGGCGGTATTTGTTTATGGTGGGACTATTTTACCGGGTGAACATAACGGGAAGCCGTTAGATGTGGTGTCTGTTTTTGAGGCCATTGGCGCCGAGGCCAATAATAAAATCCCATTAAAAGAATTAAAATCTATAGAAAGTAAAGCTATACCTGGTCCGGGTTCCTGCGGCGGCATGTATACCGCTAATACCATGGCTTCGGCGATTGAAGCGATGGGTATGAGCTTATCCAATAGTTCGGCGCAAGCGGCAGTCTCTGGCCAAAAACTAAAAGATTGTGAAGCCGCGGGCAATGCGGTGATGAAATTAGTCAAAAAAGGCATCACGCCGAAAATGATCATGACTAAAAAGGCGTTTGAGAACGCCATGACGGTGGCGATTGCTTTAGGCGGCTCGACCAATTTAGTTTTGCACTTGTTAGCCATGGCTCATTGCATTGGTGTGAAATTGAGTCTGGATGACTTTACTCGCATCGGTAGGCGCGTTCCGATGTTGGCCGACTTAAAACCCAGCGGTCGTTATAGCATGGCCGACTTGATCGAGATTGGCGGTATTCAGCCGTTGATGAAAATTTTACTTGATGCGGGTTTGTTGCACGGTGACTGTTTGACGGTCACGGGTAAAACATTGCGTCAAAACTTAGCCAAGGTGAAACCCTATCCCAATACGCAAGATATTATTCGCGCTTTGGATAATCCAATTAAAGCCGACAGCCACTTGGTTATTCTTAAGGGTAATTTAGCCCCCGAAGGCGCCGTGGCAAAGATATCGGGTCATGAAGGCTTGCGTTTTGAAGGCCGGGCGCGAGTGTACA
>CALCNB010000324.1 GCA_937897785.1 uncultured Cellvibrionales bacterium
CTTACCTAAGTAAGTCTCCAAATATCCTTCTATCCCATCAGTCTTGGCAAACTCAACGTAAGACTGAAAATGTGCCGAATCAAAGCCGTATAGTGGTGCACATGAACTAGGATGTGCACCCCCTGCAATTGGAATAACCGAATCCGTGACCGCACGTTCCCAAAATACCCTCCGCGCTGTATTTTCATCATTAAAGACGCTCTCAGATACTAGTTCGTCACAAGATACGATGGTATTTTGAGCCGCGCGCGCAAACCAATCATCCATATAGTGATCGGCGCCTTTAATTTGGCAAACACCTCGACTATCCGCTCGATCAACGTGAATTAACGCCGCGTCTAAAGTCAAGGCCGGCATTGCTAACCACTCCTTTTCGTCATAAGGACTATCAACGACTTTTAGTTCTGGATTAACAGTTAAAACATCAGTACCCAAACCGACTTGTGTCGGTATAAACGGACAACCCCAAGCCGCTGCTCGTAAACCTAACAACATCATTCCTTCGTCAATTTCTAAGGTTTCAATCGCACCTTGCTGTCGTGCCTGACGAAAATAAGGCTCGAGCGGAATAAAATCTAAAGAGACAAATGCAAAAATCACCTTCTTCACTTTACCTGCCGCGCATAACATACCAACGTCAGCGCCACCGTAAGCAACAACGGTTAGGTCCTTAAGTTCAGATCGAAGTATTTCACGAATCAATGCCATGGGCTTACGGCGCGGGCCCCATCCACCAATACCGATCGTCATTCCGTCGCTGAGAGAGGCAACCATATCGGAGGCCTGCATTACTTTATTCATAGCGATTCCTTTGTGAATCAATTCTGCGAGAAAATGGATAGCAATATAACTTTCAATGCCCAGCCAATAACCAAGCTCTAATCGAAGTTAACAGCCAAGAAGTTGATAGCTAAGATTCTGTTATCCATAGATATTTCAAAGCCCATTCTAGCCTAATATTAAATTCGAAAGAATGACTGATTCGTTTAGTTGGTAGCGTCAAAATGGGAATAACGGTGAATCAAGCCAGTGACTAGCAGATCGACTTTTAATTCGGTCAATAAACAAACACTATCATCCTGCTCATGACCGTTTTTGTCATTCCTATAGCCGCAGACATAAAAGTACAGCAAGACGCTATCTTTGGCGACTTGCGTTTCCGCAAAGAATATCATCAACTAAAGCTACTACTTCAGCTGCTATTCCGCTAACGCCAGGTCAAAGACATAAATTTAGGGTCATTATTAACAATGCTAAATCACGATATACTCAACGACCATTTGACAATCACAGTAGACATTACCCATGGCAGACGACACGGTCCAATCAAACGATACAGCGACATCTGGCGAACAAGTTAGCGACATTAGCACCTACCTGATCAGAGCAAAAAAAGAAACGGGACTAGACGACTTCGGTGGTGATGAATTTATCGAACCCTTAGAGCGGATCATCGACGCGCTTAACCGTGAGGCGGCATTGAATCCAGCCGGTAAATTTCAAGTTGAGATGTTATTTGCTAAAGGCCTAGAAAATCGCTTACGGGTGGAAAACTATATTCGAGAAAACCCAGCGGTACTCGAACAAGAGATTCACGCACCTATCTTTATCTCAGGCTTACCTCGAACGGGCACCACGGCTTTGCATCATCTATTGAATGCCGACAATGCCAATCATACCTTGCGCTTATGGGAGGGTAATGAATTAATTCCACCCCCAGAAGACGCCACTTATCACAGTGATCCAAGGATTGAAAAAACCAAACAAAATGTTGCTATGACAGATCAATTCATGCCGGGCTTTTTTAAAACCCATTTAATGGACGCAGAGGCCCCCGATGAATGCCATTTACTGTTTGGCCAAAACTTTATGTCAGTGCAGTATTCTGCTCAGTACCATATACCCAGCTACGCAAACTGGCTTTACCAACAAGACCTCACCGATTCTTATGCCTATCACAAACGACAAATGCAGGTATTACAGCATAAGAAATCTGGCCGCTGGGTATTAAAAACGCCCTATCATCAGCTGGGCTTACCGGCTATTTTAGCCAATCACCCAACCGCTATTATTGTCCAGACACACCGCGCCCCGATGAAAATCATCGCCTCAGGCTGTAGCTTTAGCAAAGTCGTGAGAACGCCATCTTCTCACTTGAATGATGACCACATCATTGGCCGTGACTGGATGGACATGTTGCAAATATACTCGCGCGCTTTTGAAAAAAATCGGCCCGACCTAGAAGCTAAGCATCCGGGACAATTTATCGACATAAAACACGATGAATTTGTGCAGAACCCTTGGCCTGATCTTGAGAAAGTCTATGCCGTAGCCGGTGCAACAATAAGTGACGAAGGAAAAGTAAATATGCAAACATGGCTAGACGAGAATCAACCAGGCAAACACGGTAAACACGAATACGACATTGCTGACTATGGGATTGAACAATCAGAAATCGACGATTTATTCAGTGACTATATTCAACGTTACCAGCTCAATATGAGCTAGCCTGCACAGGCATAAAAAGATTACTTTAAGGAGATAAAAAAATGGCAAACTCGGAATCTGAACAGCGCGTTATTGATGGTACCGCATGGGCTGACTTTTGTGACGCCCTAAAAGAGGCGGGTGAAATTATTCAAAGCGACAAAGCGCCTAAAGATGCCTTTAATCAAGCCGAGGGGTATCGCTATTTATCTCGCTTATTACGCGGTGGACTCGAGAGTTTTTTAGAGCATCGTGACCCCCTATTTCCAACACTACGATCGGGCGCCCACGAAACCATTAAGCTCGGTGCTGACAACCCTGATAACCGCTATGAAAGCGCATCCCTTAACCCAGCCCACGATTATAAGATCAGTGGCACACGAGGCTCAGTTGACTACTTAGGCATTGGCACAGTGATTAATCGTTACTCAATCGATGGCACCATGGAAACCACAGGGTTTATCGACTCCCGCGAATTAGACATTAATCCCGACGGCACCTTTGAACTCATTTTGAGCCAAAATAAACAGCCCGGCAATTGGGTAGCGATGGGCGAAAAAACCAACTCAGTGAATGTCAGACAGACATTTCAAGACCGTAAAACAGAAAAGCCTGCCGAATTAAAAATTGAACGCATTGGCGCATCGGAAGACCGGCCCAAACCATTAACACCTGAAGCTTTAGACCGTGGATTACAAGGTGCCGCGACCTTCGTAAAACGCACCGCCAAATTATTTGAGGATTGGTCAGAAAGCTTTTTACCCATTAATAACCAACTTCCCCCTGCCGATCAAGCTTACTGTCAGCTTATTGGTGGCGACCCTAATATTTATTATTTTCACAGCGCCTGGTCACTCGCAGATGACGAAGTCTTTGTGATTGACGCCAAAACCATCCCTGAGTGTCAGACATGGAATTTTCAACTCGACAACTGGTGGATGGAATCGCTGGATTATCGCTACCATACTATTCATCTGAACAAACATACCGCCCAGTATAACGATGACGGTAGCGTACAATTAGTGGTCTCGCATACGAATCCAGGCCATGCCAATTGGATAGAAACCGCTGGCCATCACAATGGCACCATGTGTTGGCGATGGATCGGGGCAGAGGTGCATCCCGATCTTGAATGGCGAGTCATGAAACTCAGCGACTATCAAGCCACTTTGTAAAACAAAGTTATAGACACTATTCAATTAGCTCCACGAGTGCCTATTTTATTTAGGTTTTTTACTTGCCTGAAAATTATCAAAACGACCACCGTAAAGTGTCGGGCTGGATACCTGTTGCGGGTGAATGGTAATTATCACTCGCTCTGCATCTGGCGGATCCATATCATCTGGGGGTTCATCACCACCACTATTTTCAATAAACTGACGTCTTGCAAACACATTATCAGGATCATCTTGTAAGGTAGCGTAGCCTCGGACTTCTAAGTAGTGCATTACATTTTCGGCTGACAAAACGCAAAAACTGACCCTCGAGTCAGCCATAATATTTTTGTATTTGATACGATTTTTTAAACTGGAAATACGTATTGACTCGCCGTCCCAAACAAAACTCACTGGGTGACTCGACAGTAATTGATCCTTATATCGAATCGTTGTAATGGTACCAATAACACTTTTTTTCAGTAATTCATGACTGGCTTCTGGAATAAGCACCTCGGGTATTTTCTGCATAGTCACTCTCTATAGCTTCGGTCACTTACATTATACGTAAGGCCCTGGATTCCTGACAGTGAAAGAATGTTAGTTAAAAGAGTAAGATGAATAGATAATCAATGAGACAAGGGGCAAACTGTAAGCATCATGAAAAAAAAACGACCCCTCCCAAACTATCGGTAATAGCGGGGTCAAGACAAACGAGGTGGTATAATTGCTATGACACCGCTTCTTAACGTTAGTTCCTCAACGAGGCTTTGTATCTTGCACTTGCAAGTGACGGACTCATTAGAGTCAG
>CALCNB010000325.1 GCA_937897785.1 uncultured Cellvibrionales bacterium
TGATGGGAATACTATTGGAGAAGATAGTGGTAATATTGCATGTGGTGGAGAAGGTAGTAGTTGGACTCAAACATTTACCACTGATGATGAGTTAAGCCTAGGAGATTATCAAACTGCAATTACATTTACAAATGGCGGTACTCCAGTACAAGCAAATTGGAATTATCGTTTCGCCATTATTTATGAGTTTTAAATTTCAATAGAAAATGAAATACTATTGTCTGTATTTTGTAGTAAATCCCTTAACCTTACTACTTTGGGATTTAACTTAGCTAATTTTTCAGCCATTCCTATTACATGACCCTCACCAACTACGGCAAGCATTCGATTGCAATTTTGAGTCCTAAATAACTTTACAATATTAGTTGACATATACAAATCTCTTTTATCTATAAGTTCTCTTTTAATGGAAGGATATTGTATCGAAAATTGTTCTAATTCATCTGAAAAATCGCCTGTTTTCATACTAGTCTCAATATTTGTGCTTCCACCACCTACAAAGGATACTAAGCTGTCTGTAATGATACCAAAAAATTCACTCCAAGGCATGTTTTTCCATGCACTTTGTATGGTCTGAATTATGGGTTTATCAATAAACGCTTTCCCCGCCACTCGAAAACAACTTAAGAACTGTGGCAGACTAAACTTCATCAACACCACAAATATTGTGCCGACGACAACGATCATTACTGCAGGGATATCAAAATAAATACCTAGACCGCCACTTAGGGACATCGCAACGCCAATAATTAAAAAGGCTCCGACAATTCCAACTAATGTTGCTAAATCCACTTCAAACACCACCTTTGGCTAATTAACATCGATTCGTTTCTGCGAGTATACAGCCTACTTGAAAGAGGTCTTTAACTCACCGCTTTTAATGATCTAATTTTTCATTTTGACCAAGCTATTTGCCTCATCATCATAACAAGATACAAAGATTGATTAAAATAGAATACAAACGAGACTGCATAAACAAAAAAAAATTGATATTATGCGCGCTTCCATGATAAAAAATGTTTATTAATCGATCGAATTAACGAGAACTACAAGGCATTATGGCTAAAGGCAAAAAAAAACCTGACTTTGAGCAATCTCTAGCGGAACTCGAGGCGTTAGTCGACGCACTAGAGGCTGGAGATCTCAGTTTAGAGCAGTCATTAACCAGTTTTGAAAAGGGCATTACGCTGACTCGCACCTGCCAAGCCGCGCTTAATGAGGCTGAACAGACCGTTAAAATACTCACCGAGAAAAACGGCCAGTCGACGCTCGACAATATGCCCATCGCTTCCGATGACGACTGATTCTCTAGATGCTTATTTTGCACAGCATCAGCAAAGGCTCGAATGTTTTTTAAAAGACGCTATTGATCTTCATTCGAAAACAATCGTCAAACAAGCGGCCGCCAAGCCATTGCTCGATTCACTTCATTACAGTTGTTTAGATGGCGGAAAACGTATTCGCGCCATGTTAGTCTACATGGCAGCTCAGGCTTGCCAATCATCTAATACCGATTCCGAGATGATTGACTGTGCAGCTGCGGCGGTCGAGCTCATTCATTGCTATTCACTCATCCATGATGACTTGCCCGCCATGGACGATGACGAGCTTAGACGAGGTAAGCCAAGTTGCCATATTGCCTTTGGTGAAGCCAATGCAATTTTAGCCGGTGATGCGCTACAAACCCTCGCGTTTACCTTACTCACTCAGGCAGGCAATGGCGAAGCTGAACTGCGCTTAACCTTACTTGCGCAACTAGCAGAAGCCGCGGGTATTAATGGCATGGTTGGTGGGCAAGCGATTGATTTAGCCGTTACTGGCCAGAGCCTATCGTATTCTGAGTTAATCACCATGCATCAACTAAAGACTGGCGCCTTAATCGAAGCGGCAGTCGCCATGGGGGCTAGCTGCTCAGGGGCTACTGTGAACCAACAACAGGCTCTGTTAGACTATGCGCAAGCAATTGGTCTGGCGTTTCAAATTCAGGATGATATTTTGGATATTGAAGGCGAGTCTATTGACATAGGCAAACCTCAGGGAGCTGATATTGCCGCCAAAAAAGCGACTTATCCAGCAATATTAGGTCTAGAAGCAGCAAAAGCTGAAGCACAGGCATTGTGCGATAGCGCGCTAGCGAGTTTATCCGTATTCGACCATAAGGCCACACCACTGCGCGATCTAGCCCACTTCATCATCAAAAGATCTCATTAAATTCAAAAGCTTAGCCTATGCCTAGGACCTTATAACCTAGCACTCATTGGACCTTAA
This sequence comes from uncultured Cellvibrionales bacterium, assembly GCA_937897785.1. GTDB lineage: Bacteria > Pseudomonadota > Gammaproteobacteria > Pseudomonadales > UBA7434 > UBA7434. The sequence continues at coordinate 2,269 of CALCNB010000325.1, forward strand.
TTATCCCTTCAAATCGGCTCAGTACACCCGCCTTTTCAGCACAGCTATTTATGTGCAAAAGAAGCATCTAATAGGCAAGAAATCGAACGCCGAGTGCTGTAAGATGGGGCTTTAACTGCTGAAAAACAGTGGTTAAAAACCAATAATTAAGGCCCGCTCAGCAAAATGATCGCCATTACATGACCAAACCTCGCCAATACCATTGCTTTCCCGATCAACGGCCGGAAACGCCGTTGCTTGACCTTGCCCCATTGCCAGAACTATTACGTGATTTAGATGAATCACAGCTACCGCAATTAGCTGACGAACTGCGTGCTCATTTACTGTATTGCGTGGGTCAGTCAGGCGGCCATTTTGGTGCTGGATTAGGCGTAGTTGAACTGACAGTTGCACTGCATTATCTACTCGACACGCCGCGCGACAAAATAGTTTGGGATGTTGGCCATCAAACATACCCGCATAAAATTCTTACTGGTCGCCGCGAAAGCATGCTATCCATGAGACAAACTGATGGCCTGGCTGGCTTTCCTAAACGAAGCGAGAGTGAATACGACAGCTTTGGTGTTGGCCATTCCAGCACCAGTATCAGTGCTGCATTGGGTATGGCTATTAGCTATAAAGATGAACAGCCACCTCGTCAAACTGTCGCCGTCATTGGTGATGGGGCAATGACCGCTGGCATGGTATTCGAAGCACTGAACCATGCCGCCGATACCGATGCCAATATGCTGGTCATTGTGAATGACAATATGATGTCAATTTCCAAAAATACCGGCGGCCTAGCCACCTATTTCTCGAAAATATGGGCCAGTAAAACCTATATTCAATTGCGAGAAGGTAGTAAAAAAGTGTTGTCTAAGATACCGCCTGCGTGGGAATTGGCGCAACGAACAGAAGAGCATATGAAAGGTATGGTTGCGCCAGGCACCCTATTTGAAGAAATGGGATTTAATTATATTGGCCCTATCGACGGTCACGATCTCGAGTCATTGGTACCCACTTTACGCAATATGTTATTGATGAAAGGGCCGCGCTTACTGCATATCAACACCACGAAGGGTAAAGGCTTTGCACCAGCAGAAGCAGACCCTGTCGGCTACCATGCGGTGAACAAAATCGAACAGCCAATCAAAGCCGCTACCATTAAGGACGCTGAGGAGTTAATCGAGCAAGTCATTCCACCAACCAAAAAAATCAAATACCAAGATATTTTTGGTCAGTGGCTTTGTGATATGGCTGCACAAGATGACAAACTAATTGGCATTACTCCCGCGATGTGTGAAGGATCGGGGATGGTAGAATTTTCTAAACGATTTCATGATCGCTATTACGATGTGGCTATCGCTGAACAGCATGCGGTTACCTTTGCCGCAGGCTTAGCCTGCGAGGGTAAAAAACCCGTAGTTGCTATTTACTCAACGTTTTTACAACGAGCCTATGATCAGTTGATCCACGATGTTGCACTGCAAAATTTGGATGTCACTTTCGGCATTGATCGTGCCGGCTTAGTAGGTGAAGATGGGCCTACTCACGCTGGAAGTTTTGATTTATCCTTTTTACGTTGCATTCCTAACATAATAGTGATGGCGCCATCTGACGAAAACGAAACGCGACAACTGCTATACACTGGCTATCAATTCAATGGTCCTGCGGCGGTTCGTTATCCAAGGGGCGTCGGACCTGGCAAACCCATCAGTACAAAAATGGAAGCCTTGCCTATTGGTCAAGGTATATTACGTCGCAGCGGCCAGCGCGTGGCTATTTTAAATTTTGGTACTTTATTGGATCGTGCTATTGAAGCAGCTGAACAGCATGACTACACCGTTGCTGACATGCGTTTTGTAAAACCCTTGGATGAAGGCTTAATAGATTCGCTTGCCTCATCGCATGATTTACTCGTAACATTAGAAGAAAACACTACCCAAGGTGGTGCAGGCTCTGCAGTACTTGAATACCTACAACAAACGGGCATCACGGCGCCCATTCTTCAATTGGGTCTACCTGATCGTTTTGTCGACCATGGCAAACACAAGGATTTACTTGCCAGTTGCGGCTTAGATAAAGCCGGTATTGAGCAGGCCATTGAACGTCGACTTGTGACACTATCCAGCAATCAGCAACAATGGGCAAATGAGTCAAATCAATAAATGCTAGAGTAAGATATTTTTTTTGACAAGGAGTGTTTACTCCTTGATGAGGTGGCCTAACTTACCTACTTTGGTGTCTAGGTATTTTTCATTATGAGAGTTACGACCAGTGCTAATCGCAATACGCTCAACAATTTCGATGCCCAACTCAGTTAAAGCAGCCACTTTTTTAGGGTTATTAGTCATCAATCGTAATTGACTCACCGACAGATGCGCTAACATTGACTGACAAATACTATAGTCACGCAAATCAGCCCCAAAACCTAATGATTCATTGGCTTCAACGGTGTCGGCACCATCATCTTGTAGTTGATAGGCCTTGACCTTATTGAGCAAGCCTATCCCTCGCCCCTCTTGTTTGAGATACAGCAATACGCCTCGGCCAGCCTTAGCAATCGACGCTAAGCCATACTCCAACTGGGCGCCGCAATCGCAACGCAAGCTAAACAAGGCATCACCGGTTAAACATTCTGAATGAACACGGGCTAACACCGGCTCAGGTGATGATACGTCACCCATAGTCAATGCGATATGTTCTTTACCTGTTGCCTCATCATAAAAACCATGCATGTGAAACTCACCCCATCGTGTGGGTAGCTTGCAGGCTTCGACAAATTTAACGCTCAATACAGAACTCCTAATCAGGCAAAAATAATTTCAGGGCGAGGATTCTACCACGCTGAGGGAAATTTGCGACTCACTTAGAGTCGCTAAATCCGTCTAATCTAAACGGCAGCAAGTAAAATTGGATGCAAATGCGCCTCTCGGAGACTCACTTAGGACGCATTCGATAGATTCTACCGCCTAAATCATCGCTGATATAAACGCTGCCCTGTGAATCTTGAATCACTCCCACAGGGCGACCTAGCACAGTTTGATCGACCAAGAAACCCGATAAGAAATTGCGCGAGTGAATATTGCCGTCCTCGGCCCAGTGCAATGACGTCACCTTATAGCCATCAAGGCTAGAGCGATTCCAAGAACCGTGCAGTGCCACAATCGCACTGCGCTGATAAATAGCGGGTAATGCGTTGGTGATACGTAAAAAATGCAGTCCTAAAGGCGCATTATGCGGTCTAAACTGAAACGCAGGTGGCCGAGTGATGGCTAATAAATCGGGGCGGTCTTGCCCCATGGTCGGATCAGGTTGATTATCGCCATGGTAGTAAGGCCAACCGTAAAAACCGCCCTCATCAATAAGGTTTAACTCATCGGGCGGGAAGTTATCCCCCAACATATCACGCCCGTTCTCCGTCGCAAACAACTGCCCAGACCACGGCGCCCAATCAAAACCAACACTATTGCGCAGACCAGTGGCGACAATGGTCGGATTCGAACCATCGAGTTCAACACGCATAATTGTTGAATATCGCTCATCGTCAGGCAAGCAATTATTACAGGGTGACCCGACATTAAAAATCAAGTGCTGATCGTCAGCAATCGCTAAATTTTTCAGTGGATGAAAACCCTCATAAGGCAAGTTATCAATCAGTATTTCAATCACGCCCGTCACAGCTAGATTGACATCATCAAACTGAACGCGGCTAATACGATCGGGCTCTGCAAAATACAGCCAGTCATCATGCAAAACCAGTCCATGCGGATTATGCCGATCAGCTAGCAAGGTTTTTCTACTGTCAATACGACCGTCATTATTGCTGTCAATTAAGAGTAAAATTGAATCACTGCCAATGTCGCTCACAATCAGATCGCCAGCAGGCGTGAGTTGCATCATTCTCGGCCGGTCAAGACCTTCGGCATAAAGTTCGACGGTGAATCCTCTGGCAGCTTTTAAATGCGGCAATACTTCATCGCTGGGTAAGTCACGCTGAAAATGGCCGGCATTAGTTAATAGCTGCCATACAGCCTCAGCGACACTCGGATTTTTGACGCCCATGCCAATAACCAGCAACAGCAATAAGATGAAAAAACCCAATAATATTTTTTTTATCATGACGCTCACAGACCGTGTCAGTTAATCAATAAGACTTAACTTTGCGCTAAGCCCTCTGGCAAAGTCATTATATAGTCTTTGATTTCATCACGCACCCGTCGGTAATGTACCATTGCTTCTTCGTGGTTCGCCGCGTCAACAGCTAACTTTGGCGGGTCATCAAAGCCTCGATGGATTCGCTGAGTGTCGCCGATAAATACGGGACAATGCTCGTCGGCATGGCCGCATACTGTGACCACAACATCAAAAGATTGCTGGGCCAATTCATCCAAGCGTTCACTGCGGTGCTGGCTAATATCAATGTCGAGCTCGGCCATCGCCTCTACTGCAAAAGGGTTTAAACCATGACACTCAAT
>CALCNB010000326.1 GCA_937897785.1 uncultured Cellvibrionales bacterium
TGGCACTGACGAAGCGACCGTTCTTTCGCCGCCGATTCGATACACCTTAGAACAGGCGTTAGAGTTTATTGAAGATGATGAGCTGGTAGAGGTTACGCCAGAAAGTATTCGAATTCGTAAAAAATTATTACTTGAGCATGAGCGTAAGCGCGCTGCTCGTCCAGCCAAGGAGTAACGATTGCCATGCGTGCGCTGATACAACGGGTTAACTCTGCAAGTGTCAGAGTCGACGATCAACTGGTCGGTCAGATCGGCAAAGGTTTACTGGTATTACTCGCTGTTGAAGCCGATGATGATAGTCAGTCAGCGGAAAAAATGGCAGCCAAGTTGCTCGATTATCGCGTTTTTAACGATCATAATAATAAAATGAATTTGAGCGTCACAGATGTAGCCGGTGAATTACTGGTTGTCTCGCAGTTCACATTAGCGGCTAATACCGATAAAGGCTTACGGCCAAGCTTTTCATCAGCCGCAGAGCCAGCTTTAGCCAAGCGACTTTATCTAGACTGCGTAGCGCAGTTAAAAGCATCACCGCTTAAAGTTGAAACGGGACAGTTTGCTGCTGATATGCAAGTTGCATTAGTCAATGATGGCCCAGTCACGTTTATGCTGACTAGTTAAGCGATTAAACCCTCAATTATTGCCTTACCGCGTTACAGTTCCCCAGCGTATTTCATCACATGAAAAATATAATGCTGCTCCATAACGCCATTCAGTAAATGCGCCCAAGGACCTTGTGCATATACAGCAACATCGTCACCCGCATGAGTTTCAGTGGCTAAGGGGACGCCAGCTTCTTGGTGGTAGTGTTCGGCCTCTGGGTTGTCTTCAAGCGTGGTTTGTCGTGTTGACTGGCCAATATTATTAAATCGCGCATAGGGATTGTCTGGATCGCTGGGCTGATTGTAGTAACCTGGCCCGTTAGCATAACTCAGGGTTGTGTAGGGTTTCTTATCGGCGGCAAGGCTAGGCGAGTTTTCTGCTTCACCTGCTTTATCGTTACCTGTCACGAAACCTAAAATAGGGTTGCCGCGCGTAGGATAGCCCGCCAGTGTTAAGGTATGGCTATGGTCGGCGGTCACAATCATTAATGTCTTCTTAAGATTCACTTTGTCATGTGCTAATTCTATTGCTTGATCAAGCGCGTGCAGGTCTTCTAGTGCGCGATAGGCATTACCCACATGATGCGCATGATCAATTCGACCGGCTTCGACCACTAAAAGAAAGCGTTTACTTTTTTGCAATTGATTAATCGCCACGTTAACCATTTCGCTAAGACTGGGTTGGCCGCTGCTATCACGGTCGGCTTCAAAGTCCATATGTGAATCGGAAAATAAACCTAAAATTTTATCGGTATCCTTGTCTTGATGAGCGATTAATTGACGACGATTATGAAAGTAGCGACCGTTTGGATTGCGCTGCTGCCACTGTGAAATTAAATCAATACCATCCTCACGCTTGCCTTTAGCATGCGTAGAGTCCTTGGGTAAAAAGTGGCTACGGCCGCCGCCCAGTAATACATCGATACCATCGCCGTGGCTAAACTCAATAAATTGCCGCGCGATATCGCGACAACCGTTGGCCTTTGCCTCACTAGGTAAGTCTGAATCATTCTCCCAGTTTCGTTCAGGACTATGGGCAAAGCCTGCTGCGGGGGTGGCATGGGTGACGGAGGTGGTGGTGACAATGCCTGTCGCCCAGTTACGGTCTTCAGCGAGCTCAAATAGGGTAGTGAGTTGCTGCTTGCCACAGGTATTCGTGTCAGCTCGCGCAACCGTTGTAGCCATACTAAGCACTCCAGCTTTGGTTTTTTCACCCGTGATCAAGGCGGTCATAGTGCCTGCTGAGTCGGGTGTCTGTTGGTTAGTATTATAGGTTTTAGCCAAGCCAACCGTGGGGAATCGTTCAAAGGATAAATTGTGCTCCTCCCCATTAGCCCCCGATTTTTGGCCAACATAGATACGCCCAGCTGTCACGGTGGCAATGCTCATGCCATCACCGACAAACAAGATGATGCCACTTGCACGGTGACGGTTATCTTTTCGACCGAGATTTATCTGTAAGGCCTGCTCAGCCGCTTGATAACTACTTGCAGGCTGGTGAATCAGCTGTTCAGTCACAGGACTGGACTGCCCGAAACTATGATTAGCGGCCATCAAAAAGCTGGCAATGGTTGCTAAAAAGGCGATAGTTTTACGGCGAATCAACATCAGTGGCTTACCTAAAAAAGTGACAGTAAATGGTGATAGCAAGCATCGGTACAGCGGGCTAATCGATTAGCACGACTTTAATATAAGCGCGCTTAGTTTTCTTGCCGGTTAGCCACGAGCCAAGGTCAGTCAGTCGCATTTGCCAGCCGTACTTTTTTATCAGCGCGTTATGTGCTTGGCGTATCTCTTCATCGCTGGTTAAAATAAAAGCTTCACTGTCTTGCCATTCACCTAAGATTTTACCGATCACATTACAGGCGGCGACGCGTGATTTAGGCGAGTTTCTTAGTCGCTTAACTTTGCCTGCTTGGCCGGCGGAAAAGACGTAATAAGCTTGTTTGTCACCTGCAAACCAGACAGGGGTTTCAACGGCTACGCCGGTTTTTCGAAAGGTAGCAAGGCTAAAATAGGCCGCTTGGTCGAGTGTCATAATGAGGCTCCGGCAGTGATTAGATTAAGAAAATAGAAAAAAGCCACTAATTCGTTTTGAGGTCTTCATATTACCACCATAAAAGCACCGGTGTTGATGCGTAGAGGGCTATTTTTTGAGACAATTTAAGCAATGTAGTATAACAAGCCTGTTTTGCTTTGAAAAAATAGCCAAAATAATTTCGGCAGCAAATAATTAGGTCTCGATAGCGACGATCAGCAACCCTGAACCAATATGAGAACAGCGACTCAATGAGCGATACTCCGATAGATTCAAGCAATTTTTCAGCTGAGCAATTGTCCATCAAAGAATATACCGAGAAAGCGTATCTCGATTACTCGATGTATGTCATTCTCGATCGCGCCTTACCGCATATTGGTGATGGATTGAAACCCGTTCAGCGCCGGATCGTTTATGCTATGTCAGAATTGGGCCTCAAGGCCTCGGCAAAATATAAAAAATCAGCTCGTACTGTGGGCGATGTGATTGGTAAGTTTCATCCCCATGGTGATAGCTCAGTGTATGAAGCGATGGTGCTTATGGCGCAGCCGTTTAGTTATCGATACCCCTTGGTCGATGGT
>CALCNB010000327.1 GCA_937897785.1 uncultured Cellvibrionales bacterium
AATGCTAGGCAGTCGCAGTTACTATCCCGCCGTTGGCATTATTGAAACGGTAGAGGCATTACTGGAAGCGTTTATCTCGCAAGTTTATATTATCCAAGGCGGAGCAATGGGTAATATCCCCAGTGAACTGATTATTAACGCCACTTTAGATAACAACACCCTGCTCATCGATGCACTAAACAGCAGTGCTGGCAAACAAATTAAACTGTTGCATAAGGTCCGTAGTGCAAGAGCAAAATGGCTTGAAATGGCCAAACAAACAGCCGAACAAAACTTATCGGCTCGTATCAATAGCCGCCAGCAAGTCAATTTTCGATTTGAACAACTGCAAAAAGATTTGCAATTGGATGAACTGCCCGAGCGGATTGAATGCTTTGATATTAGCCACAGCAGTGGCGACCAAACGGTGGCTTCATGTGTGGTATTCACCCATGATGGCGCCAAAAAATCGGACTACCGAAAATTCAATATTGACGGCATCACGGGTGGTGATGACTACGCCGCCATGCGACAAGCGATTGAACGGCGCTATACTCGGATTAAAAAAGGCGAAGGCGTGTTGCCCGATATTTTGCTGATTGACGGCGGCAAGGGTCAATTGAATCAGGCCATAGAGGTACTCGAAGAATTGCAAATCAGCGAAGTGCTGATTATTGGCGTCGCCAAGGGCGCATCGCGTAAACCAGGATTAGAAACCCTGTTCATCGGCAGTGCCGACAAACCACTGTCACTGCCCAGCGATGCCGCCTCGCTGCATCTCATTCAACAAGTGCGTGACGAAGCGCACCGCTTTGCCATCACCGGACACCGTGCACGACGTGCCAAAAAGAAAACCACCTCGCCGTTAGAAGGCATTGCCGGCGTGGGTCCTAAACGTCGTCGCGACCTGCTGCGTTACTTTGGTGGCTGGCAAGAAATTGAACGCGCCACCGTTGACGAACTGATTAAAGTCGACGGTATCAGTCAACGATTAGCGCAAGATATTTACGCCGAACTGCACCCCAGCTAATGGCAAAATAAAATCGTGATCATTTCATCTTAAATGTCACACATTCGTGTCGAGTAGCCTATACTAAGCCTATTGATTTCACATGCCCTGGCAGGCCTCTTTGATGACCATACCCAATTCCCTCACCTTAGTCCGCATTTT
>CALCNB010000328.1 GCA_937897785.1 uncultured Cellvibrionales bacterium
CGTATCATTTTGCGGACGCCACGCATTATACTACCATTGAAACCGCCACAGAGGCCGCGGTCCGTCGATACAATAATATAACCCACTCGACGAACCTGACGTTCCTGCATAAACAAGTGTTGGTATTCGGGTGCTGAATTAGCCAAATGGCTAATCACCGATTTAATTCGCTTTGCATAAGGCTTGCCTTTTTGCATGCGATCTTGCGCTTTGCGCATTTTACTTGCAGCCACCATTTCCATCGCACTCGTGATTTTCTGAGTGCTTTTAATACTAGAAATTTGAGTCCGTATTTCTTTTCCGCTGGCCATTTTTCTCTCTTTCTATTAAAACGTTTGCTCGGTAGCGACTACCAAGTTTGCGTAGCTTTAAAAGTCTCTAACAGCGCTTTAAATGCAGCCTCTGTGTCGCCGTCCCAGTTACCCGTGTCAGCTATCTGAGTCAATAAATCACCCTGTTCTGCATGGGCATACGACAATAATGCATCTTCGAATGCGCCGACTTTGTCGACCGCAATGTCGTTTAAGAAATCATTATCGGCGGCATAAATCAGCAAGGCCATCTCAGCAATAGATAACGGAGCATACTGCTTTTGCTTCATTAGCTCAGTAACTCTCTCACCATGATCTAGCTGCGCTTTAGTTGCGTCATCAAGATCAGAGGCAAACTGTGAAAACGCTGCCAACTCGCGGTATTGAGCTAAAGCGGTACGAATGCCGCCCGACAACTTCTTAATAACTTTTGTCTGTGCAGCACCACCCACTCGCGACACTGAAATGCCGGCATTCATGGCAGGGCGAACGCCCGCATTGAACAAGTCCGACTCAAGGAATATCTGACCATCAGTAATAGAAATAACGTTAGTCGGAACAAAGGCAGAAACATCACCCGCCTGAGTTTCAATAACAGGCAGCGCCGTTAATGAGCCCGTTTTTCCTTTCACCTCGCCATTCGTCAACTTTTCAACGTGATCAGCGTTAACCCGGGCTGCACGCTCGAGTAAGCGAGAGTGCAAGTAAAACACATCACCTGGATATGCTTCACGACCAGGCGGGCGGCGTAATAGCAATGAAATTTGCCGGTAAGCCCAAGCCTGTTTCGTTAAATCATCATAAATGATTAACGCATCTTCACCGCGATCTCGGTAATATTCGCCCATTGAACAACCCGCAAATGGCGCTAAAAACTGCATCGCTGCAGGGTCAGAAGCTGTTGCTGCCACTACAATCGTGTGCTCCATTGCACCGTGTTCTTCAAGCTTTCTCACAACCGCATTCACCGACGACGCTTTTTGGCCAATCGCCACATAGACACATTTAATACCTGTGCCTTTTTGGTTGATGATGGCATCAACTGCAATGGCCGTTTTTCCTACTTGGCGGTCACCAATGATAAGCTCTCGCTGACCACGACCAATCGGTACCATCGCATCAATGGCTTTTAAACCAATTTGAACCGGCTGATCAACCGACTGACGGGCAATAACGCCCGGTGCCACCTTTTCAATCGCATCCGTTTGTTTGGCATCAACTGGGCCCTTACCATCAATCGGATTGCCTAGAGCATCTACCACTCGGCCTTGTAATTCGGGCCCAACCGGCACCTCAAGAATGCGGCCCGTACAACGGCATGATTGCCCCTCTGCTATCGATTTATAGTCCCCCAAAATTACCGCGCCGACGGAATCACGCTCAAGGTTAAGTGCTAGTCCGTAAACACCGCCTTCAAACTCAATCATCTCGCCGTACATGGCCTCAGCTAAACCATGGATACGAATAATGCCGTCGGTCACCGAAACAACGGTGCCCTCATTTCTTGCTTCACTTGAAACATCTAGCTGGTCAATTCGTTGCTTGATTATCTCGCTAATCTCGGATGGATTCAGCTGTTGCATTGTTTAATTCCTCAAACCTGTTTTTTCTGACTTAATAAATACCGTTAAATTGAAACCGCTTCTGCCAACTTAGCTAAGCGGCCCTTGACTGAGCCATCAATCACAATATCACCGGCTCTTACTACTACGCCGCCAATTAAAGAGCGATCTACAGCTGTGCTAACCTGCACGTCTCGCTGTAGTTTTGATTTTAACGCTGAAGCTAACTTTGACGTCATTTCATCATCGAGCTCGAAGGCAGTATTGATAGTGACATCCACCGACTTTTCTTGACTTGCTTTTAATTCTGCAAACAACTCAGCAACCGAAGGCAGCAATGATAGCCGCTTGTTTTCTGCTAAAAGCTGCAAAAAATTCGCCATTGCCGAACCTGCATCAACGCCTAGCAATTCGCTCAGGCTATTCGCCTGTTCGCTCGCTAACGTGTTAGTCGATGCAATCATCGCGGCCACTTTAGGTTGGCCAGAAATAACAGCAAGCTGATTTAACTGATCTGCCCACAACTGCAAGGTGTCGGCCTGATTTGCCACCTCAAACCCTGCGCGCGCATAAGGGCGAGCTAATGTACGTAATTCCGCCATTATAAATTTGCCGCCAACTTATTAACGATGTCTTTATGGGCCGCCTCATCAACGGAGGCCTCTAAAACTTTTTCAGCGCCAATCAAAGCGAGTGAAGCGACTTGAGCGCGTAGCTGTTCTTTCGCACGATTAACCTCTTGCTCAATGTCCGACTGCGCCGCATCCTTTAAGCGCTGGCCCTCGGTCAGTGCCGCTTCTTTGGCCTCATCCACAATTTGAGCTGCTCGCTTGTTCGCTTGATCAAGAATTTGACTCGCTTGCGCTTTCGCCTCAACCAACTGGGCATCGATTTTTTGATGTGCAACCTCTAAATCTTGGCCCGCTTTTTCTGCCGCATTCAAACCGTCAGCTATTTGTTTTTGGCGCTCCTGCATGGCCGAAATAATGGGCGGCCAAACATAGGTTTTACAAAACCAAACAAATATCGCAAAACTAATTAATTGCGCAAATAATGTGAGATTAATATTCACTGCATTACCCTTCTTAAATGTTGAGCGACCAATCAGGCGAACTTATGTTCGCCCGAATAACGCCGCACAATTTATCGAGTTTCCCTTTTGTTTTGTGCTTATAAAGCAAAAAGGATATAGAAGCCTATGCCAACGCCGATCATCGGTACCGCATCAACAAGACCCATCATGATGAAAAATTGGGTCCGCAGCATAGGGATTAACTCAGGCTGACGGGCCGCCCCCTCAAGGAATTTACTGCCAAGAATACCGACACCAACCGCGGCGCCAATTGCGCCTAAGCCCATAATAAGTGCACCTGCTAATGTAATAATTGCTGCTTCCATCATTTTCTCCGATCAAAAATATCAATATGGTTTAAAACGGTTTGCTACATCACTATCAACGCCACTTTTCTTTTGCCAAACACCAACTAGTGGTGGTCATAAGCCATTGCTAAGTAAACAACGGTTAATATGGCAAAAATAAATGCTTGCAGAGTGATAATTAAAATATGGAAGATTGCCCAAGGCACTGACAACAACCACTGTAAATAAAAGGGTAATAAACTGATAATAATAAAGACCATTTCTCCGGCATACATGTTGCCAAACAAGCGTAAAGCCAAAGAAATGGGTTTTGCTATTAACCCAACGATTTCTAAAAACAGGTTAAACGGTAAGGCCCACTTTGGCAGCGGCTGAAACGCCAGCTCAGCAGCAAAACCACCCACACCTTTTTGCTTAATGCTGTAATATAAAATTAGCATGAAAACACCAACAGCCATGCCGGCCGTTGCATTAACATCTGTCGATGGCACTACCTTCATGTAGTGAATACCCATCAGCTTGGCAAGCTCGGGAATCCAATCAACAGGAACCAAGTCCATTAGATTTTGCAAAAACACCCAAACAAACACCGTTAAAGCCAGCGGTGCTACCAAGTCATTTTTATGGTGAAAAATGCTTTTAACATTGTCATCTATAAAATCGACAACCATTTCGACAAAATTTTGAAATCCAGCAGGCACTCCTGAGGTTGCCGCCTTTGCAGCCCGAGCGAATGACCAGCAGAATAAAGCCCCTAAAAAAATTGACCAAAACATCGTGTCAAGGTGAATCGCCATAAACCCCATGTCCGCCGCTTCTTGAGCTGAATGAGCAACCGTCCACTGAGCAGACTCAAGTGTATCGCCGTCTCGAACATAGCCAGCAGGCAACTGACCATAAGTTAAGTTGGTTAAGTGGTGGGAAATATATTCTTGTGTTGAAGGGTTGGAACCAGCCATTCTTAATGTAGAGTCTCTTGAGTGTTAAAAAAATAACTGTTGGTTAGTGATCCAACAACGCTAATGACGACATAACCCAGGAGCACACTCGTTCGAAAAGTTTTATCATCGACATACTTAAAAACTATTAACAGTGTTAAAACTGACAGCAGGATCTTAAAAACTTCCGCCCTGTAACACCGCAAAAGAAACATTCTTGCCGCTTCTTCTGGAGTAAACACTTCGGACTTTAGGCCGCTGAATGCTTGGCAATAAAAACAAAAGGTGGCAACAGAAGCTATTGTGCCGCCAAGCAAAACACCACCAAATAAAAACCCTTCTTGGCGCATCGCTAATAGTGCGGCCAAGATCACTGCTAAACCCAGTTGAAACAAAAACTGCTTTCGTGGGGAATGCCAGTCTATCTGCATTTGGCTCCCGCGGGCCTAAAAACACATAAACTAAGGCCTGCTCTCAATAATCATTTAGACAAACCACCAATAGAAGATAACGCTGTTGGTTTTAGTGATAGCCGCCGTCAAAAAAGCGGGGAGATTATATTTAAACACCCCCCCAAATGCAACCTCTATCAAGAGGAGTAATATAAGTAGCTGAAGCGTTTTTTATCGCAAAACAACTAGCTTGGGGCAACGGCAGCCCATTATTTTATATGGTCTAAAATCCCATCTAATTCATCGAGACTGTGATATTTAATGGTTAATTTTCCAGCACCTTTGCCGTTGTGGGTTAAGCTGACGGGCAATCCAAATTTTTCGCCCAATTGGTTTTCTAGTGCCCTTGTGTTGGGGTCCGCGGGCACCACCTCGACGCCTGAGACCGTTTTGTTGTAGTTTTTCACCAATAACTCTGTTTGGCGGACATTTAAGCTGCGGTTAACAACCTCTGTAGCAGCGCTTAGTTGTTGTTCGCCGACCAACCCTAACAAGGCTCTGGCATGACCCATCTCTATATCACCATGCTCTAACATCCGCTTAACCTCGTCTACCAAGTTCATCAGCCGAAGCATATTAGATACGGCAACCCTTGATTTTCCAACGATATCAGCAACTTGCTGATGAGTAAGGTCAAACTCTTGATTTAACCGAGCTAATGCGTATGCCTCCTCCATGGGGTTTAAATCTTCTCGTTGTAAATTTTCTACTAAGGCCATGGCCATGGCCGTTTCATCTTCAACGTCCTTAATGACAGCTGGTACCGTCATTAAACCTGCCTGTTGTGCTGCTCGCCAGCGTCGCTCACCAGCAATAATCTCATAGTTTTGATCGTTCGCTTGATCGCCATCGAGAGCTCTAAGAATAATAGGTTGCATCACCCCTTGATTGCGGATAGATGCTGCCAATTCATCTAAAGAAGCTTGATCAATATCTCGTCGAGGTTGATATTTGCCCCGCTGGCACAGCTCAACCGGCACCTCGAGCAAAACGCCTGTTTTTAAAGCGGGGGCTAAACGGGCGGTTTCTGACGGTGTTTCTTGATTTACGTAAACGGGTTGAGCGGTTGAAGCAACGGTGCTGCCAAGCAAAGCGTCTAGGCCTTTTCCCAATCCTTTTTTCTTTGTTTTCATTTATTCGCCTGTCTTTATGAAGATCTATTAGTTTTGAATGGTGGGGGTTTGCTTTTGTAAAACCTCTGCCGCTAGCGCTAAATAGGCTATTGCGCCTTTTGATTGAGGGTCGTAAGACAAAACCGGTTCACCGTGGCTGGGGGCCTCTGCTAAGCGCACATTCCTTGGAATGACGGTTTTATAGACTCGCTCACCAAAGTGTTGGATTAATTGTGCAGAAACATCGTTGGTCAAACTGTTCCTTGGGTCGTACATCGTTCTTAATAACCCCTCAATTTTTATGTTTGGGTTTATGCTATCAGCAACCCTAGCAATTGTGTTCATCAATGCCGAGAGGCCCTCCAAAGCATAGTATTCACATTGGATCGGGATGACAACGCTTTCAGCTGCAGCCATTGCATTAATCGTTAGCATGCTCAGCGAGGGGGGGCAATCAATTAAAATAAAATCGTATGCTTCGTTTATGGGTGATAATTGTTGCTGCAAAACAAACTCTTTCTCTTCTACGTTGAGCAGCTCAACCTCTGCGGCTGTTAGGTCTGAGTTGCTAGGTAGCACATCAAAACCGCCGGACTCACTGTGGCGTTTTATTTGATTAATACTTGCGCCATTCACCAATAAATCGTAAAGCGTTAAGGGGCATTCGTTTTTTTCAATCCCGCAGCCCATTGTTGCATTACCTTGAGGGTCTAAATCGACCAGCAACACGCGGCGTTTAGCTGAAGCTAATGAGGCGGCTAAATTGACGGTGGTGGTGGTTTTCCCAACACCGCCCTTTTGATTGGTAATTGCAACTGTTTTTGCCAAAGGATCGCCCATTTTTAATGCGTTAATGCCAACAACTAACTTGTTTAAATTTTTAGCGGGTTAATCTAATGATAAGGTTTTTTTAGGGCAATGTCCGATATATCGTCTTGTATTACGATATAAGTTTCTTTTTAATAATTAACAAATGACGTTCAGCGGCTAGCCCTGGAACAACCAATGGAATTGTTTTTTTAACCTGGAAGCGGCTTGATAAACCGTCAACCTCTACTTGAGGGAAAACTCCTTTCATTGCTAGCCAAACGCCCTTTTTGTCTATTAAATGTTCTGTTTGTGTTAGCATTTGCTCTAAAGATGAATACGCTCTCGAGCAGATTGATGAAAATTTTTGCCCTGAATACTGCTCGACACGGCAATGCTCTGCTGTCACGTTTGTTAGTGCTAACTTCCTTTTAACCTCCTTTATAAAAGCGATTCTTTTTTGGCTGCTGTCTAGAAGGGTGAATGCTTTATCGGGATTGGCGACTGCCAGTGGTATGCCGGGCAGGCCTGCACCGGTGCCAACATCAATAATTGACTGCCCATATAAGTAAGGAGAAACACTTAAGCTATCAAGCAGGTGTTTACTAACAATTTCTTTTGTTTCTGTTATGGCGGTTAAATTGTGTGTCTTATTCCATTTAATAATTAGCTGAACAAAGGTGAGTAGTTTTTCTTGTTCTTCTTCGCTTAGGGGTTGGCCTAAATTTTCAGCGCCAGTTTTTAACTGCTTGCGGTGTCTGTCGTCAACGTTAATGTCGATTTCCTTGTTTTATGAGGCAGATTTTATCGGCTTATTCTCTGCTTTCGCCGCAGCGTCAAGATGGCCTAGTTTTTTCAAATGAACCAATAATAATGAAATTGCTGCTGGCGTAACACCGGGAACTCTACTGGCTCGCCCTAAATTCTCTGGCTTCGCTTCGATCAACTTCTGCTTAACCTCGTTGCTTAAACCTGAAATGTCATTGATGTTGATGTTTGACGGAATCAGTGTGTTTTCATGTCGCTGTAATTTTTCTATATCGCTTTGTTGACGATCAATATAACCGGCATATTTTGCGCTTATTTCAATCTGTTCTTGTGCTTGCCAGTGATTTAATCGATACCCGTCCGCTTCATATAAATCATTTAAACTTAGTTCTGGCCGCTTGAGTAAATCAGCCAAGTTATATTCTCGACTCAATGGCTTGCTTAGTTTTTTGTTGAGCTGCTGAGCTTGGCTAGAATCTGCCTGAATCCAGGTCGTCTCTAGGCGTTGTTTTTCTTTATTTATTATGTCTTGTTTTTCATTAAATGACCGCCAGCGGTAGTCGTCAACTAAGCCTAATTCTCTGCCTTTCGTGGTTAATCGAACATCCGCATTATCTTCCCTTAAGGTCAGCCGATATTCTGCCCGGCTAGTGAACATACGGTAAGGCTCTTGAGTACCCAGGGTGATAAGGTCATCAATCATTACACCCATATATGCCTGCTCTCTTCCCGGCGACCAACTGTCTTTTTGTTGACTTCTCCTCGCCGCATTCATCCCAGCAATCAAGCCTTGGGCCGCCGCTTCCTCATACCCCGTAGTACCATTAATTTGTCCACAAAAAAACAATCCATCAATAAATCGCGTTTCAAGGCTGGGTTTTAAGTCGCGGGGATCAAAGAAATCGTATTCTATTGCATAGCCTGCTCGCGTCATTTGTGCCGATTCAAAGCCTTTAATACTTCTGACCAGTCGCATTTGTATATCAAAAGGCAAGCTTGTCGATATCCCGTTTGGATAGAGCTCATGGGTATTTAGCCCTTCTGGCTCGATAAATATTTGGTGTGATTTTTTCTCGGCAAATCGATGTATCTTATCTTCAACTGAAGGGCAGTAACGCGGCCCTGTTCCTTCGATTTTACCCGTATAGAGTGGCGAGCGGGCTAGGCCTTCTTGAATTATTTCATGTGTTTTTTCATTGGTGTGCGTGATATAACAACTTATTTGGCGAGGGTGATCACTCACTTCGCCTAAAAAAGACATCACCGGCAGCGGTGTATCCCCTCGCTGTTCTTGAAGGCCTGAAAAATCAACCGTTCTTGCATCTATTCTTGGTGGGGTACCTGTTTTTAGCCGCCCGACTCGAAAAGGAAGCTCTCTTAAGCGCTTAGCGAGCTGTGTTGATGGTGGATCTCCTGCCCGACCACCTGCATGGTTATCGAGCCCAATATGAATTTTTCCACCCAGGAAAGTACCGGCAGAAAGTACGATATTTTCTGCAAAAAAATCCACTCCGATGTTGGTTTTTACACCAATAACCTTTGATTTGTTGTTTGTTTCATCAATGATTAGATCGTCGACGGAGGCCTGAAAAATACTTAGGTTTTGTTGGTTTTCTAGTTGCTCTCGAATAGCAGCTTTGTACAAAACCCTGTCTGCTTGAGCGCGAGTAGCCCTTACAGCCGGGCCTTTTCGAGCGTTCAAAATACGAAATTGAATGCCTGCTTTGTCGGCCGCTTTCGCCATTGCTCCGCCTAAAGCATCAATTTCTTTTACTAAGTGACTCTTCCCTATGCCGCCAATTGCCGGGTTACATGACATTTGACCTAGCGTCTCAATATTATGGGTTAACAGTAAAACCGAGCAACCCATACGTGCTCCGGCTAAAGCTGCTTCTGTGCCAGCATGCCCTCCGCCGATTACGATGATGTTAAATGAGTCAGGATATTTCATAGTGCTTACGTTCTTTGGGTCAAGGGCGGGCAATATACCATTATTTTTGCTGGCGTCTAGGGTTTGTTTTTTTGTCCTTTTTTTATTATTTTATATTCTTATTTTAAAATATATATAAATAGATAATTTATATATATAGTTATAGTAAGGGGCTATGTTATCTGTGGAAAACTATAATTTCTCTATTAGTTTCATAGGTTTAGTTGGCTTGAAACCCTGTTAAGCTCGGGCTTCTATGCTGCTGACTTGCTGAGTATAAGCCGAGACAACTTCTGTCGTAAAAAAAACAAGGCCGTTGTTATACTGAAACAGCATCGATTATCCACACCTTACTTTATTTATTACAATTATTATAATATAGAGGTTTGTATACGAACACGTGTTAGCGGTCAGACTGAGATATTATTTGCCGATGCAAAAGCTCGAAAAAATTTCTCCAAGTAACTCGTCTGATGTGATTGCGCCGGTAATTTTACCAAGCGCATCTTGAGCCAACCTTAAGTCCTCAGCAAGGAGCTCACTTGCTGAATGGGACTTAAACTGAGATAAACCCCGCTCCACTGATGTTTGTGCAGCTTGTAAGTAAGACAAATGACGATTTCTCGCTAAGAAATCCCCCTCACCTGCTCCCAGGTTCAGTTGTTTTTTTAGCGCCTGCTCTAATAAATCTAAACCAAGATTCGCTTTTATTGAGATGTTCACCTCGATAAACCCATCTTTTTCATGCAACGACGGCTTCTCGTTGATTAAATCTATTTTGTTATTAATAACAAAAAACACACTATTTAAATGGGGTTCAATATTGAACAAAGCTAATTCTTGCTGAACATCAACAATGTTTTGCTCTCTCTTGGCACTATCTACGGAAACATCTTGCAAAAACAAAATAAAATCAGCTGATTGTATATGGGTAGCCGCCTTTTTAATTCCTTGTTGTTCTATCTCGTCAGAGGAGGTGCGAAGCCCCGCCGTATCGATAAGCTTTATTGTTCGGCCGCCCAATAGAATTTCTTGACGAAGAACATCGCGAGTAGTGCCCGCTTTAGCTGTTACGATGGCTATATCATCTGCAGCAAAATAATTAAGTAAACTTGATTTTCCGACATTTGGCGAACCAACAATAGCAGCAGAAACACCGTCTCTTATAAGACAACCGCGCTCAGTTTGTTGAACAACAGCTTTAATTGATTCAATAATAGATAGTGTGTTTTCTTCTATAAAGGTATCCGAGCTAACATCTATATCTTCATCTGGAAAATCAATTCCTGCTTCAACAAACATTCTTAATTTAATAAGCTGTTCAATTAATTGATTAATTTTTTTTGAAAATTCACCACGCAAAGACCGAAGCGCTGAACGAGCAGCAAATTGAGATTGGCTTTCTATTAAATCCGCGATGGCCTCTGCTTGAATCAAGTCAATTTTATTATTTAAAAAAGCCCTCTCAGAAAACTCCCCGGGCTTTGCCGTTCGAGCGTCAAAGCGGAGAATTAAACTTAAAAGTTGATTTAAAACAACATTAGAGCCATGGCCTTGCAGCTCAACCACATCTTCTCCTGTAAAAGAGTTAGGCGCAGGAAAGTAGATTACAATTCCTTGGTCAATAATGTTACCTTGGTCGACAAAGCGAGTGAAGCAAGCTTCTCTTGGTGACAGAGGGGCAGAACAAATACTTTTAGCAATTTTTAAGGCGTTTGCCCCGCTGATTCGGATAATACCAATTCCACCAATACCTGAAGCAGTGGCTATTGCCGCAATGGTGTCAGTGTTCATGATTCATGAAGCTTGTTCTATTTTTCGGGTGATATACCACTGTTGGGAAATGGACAGAACGTTGTTTGATACCCAATAAACAACCAACCCGGCGGGGAAGAACACAAAGAAAAAGGTGAACACAACAGGCATCCACTGCATAATCTTTGCTTGCATAGGATCTGGTGGAGGCGGG
>CALCNB010000329.1 GCA_937897785.1 uncultured Cellvibrionales bacterium
GGCAGCAAGTGATAGATAACCACCGGTAAGAGCTTTGCCTAGGCACATAATATCAGGGACTATGGAGGCATGATGGCAAGCAAATAATTGTCCGGTACGAGCAAAGCCGGTCGCAATTTCATCGGCGATCAGTAGCACATTGAACTCATCACACAGCTGTCTGACCTGTGCCAAATATTCGGCAGAGTAAAAGTACATGCCGCCGGCGCCTTGCACGACGGGTTCAAGAATGACGGCGGCAATGGTTTGATGGTGGCTTGAAAGTAAAGTTTTCATTTCCTCTGTGTCAGCGTGCGCGCAGGGTTCGCCAAACTTTGCCTGAGGTCGTCTAACAAAATGTTGTTTGGCAAGGATGCCCGTAAACAAATGATGCATGCCTGTATCAGGATCGCAGGCAGACATTGCGCCTAGCGTGTCACCGTGATACCCGCCCCGTAAGCCGACAAATTCAGTTTTATTAGTTTGATCCTGTGAGTACCAATACTGAATGGCCATCTTCATTGCGACATCAACGGCGACTGAGCCAGAGTCGCTGAGAAAAACTTTTGTTAGTGGTTCAGGTGTGATGTTAATCAGTTGCTGGCAAAGCGCGATGGCGGGATCATGGGTAAGTCCGCCAAACATAACGTGAGACATATTGTCGATTTGATCTTTTGCGGCTTTGTTTAATGCAGGATGATTGTAGCCGTGAATCGCTGACCACCATGATGCCATACCATCAATCAGTGTTGTGCCATCTTTTAATTGTATTTCAACACCCTCAGCGCTTTCGACATGCAAGGGAGGAACTGGCTGGGTTAGCGAGCTATAAGGGTGCCAGATATGCTTAAGATCAAATGATATAGATGGTGGCTTCATAGTGAATGGCTGCTTGTTAAATAGGCTTGCGTTATTATTGATTGGCGAATAGTTTCTTCGATATTATCGCATCATGGCAACTTATAGCGTGGTGCTAGTAGGGTATCACGATTGATGGATAGCTTGCTATTCTGGTGTCTTACCCTCGCTGCTGGGTTGCAGCAGCAGTGGTGTTAAAAAGGGCCAGATGTTGTCGAGAATCATCCCTTGCGCATTAGCCTTGGGGTGAATGCCGTCAGCTTGCATATAAACTGGATTGGTGGCCACCGACTTCAATAAAAAAGGGACTAAATTAACCGTAAATTCTTTTGCTAAGGTCGTATAGGTTTGTCTGAATTGTTGATTATAACGTGGGCCGTAGTTAGGTGGAATTTCAATACTCATTAAGAGCACCTTAGCTTGGTAGTCGATGCTTGCCAAAATTATAGTGGCTAAATTGTCTTTCATCTGTACGAGATTCATGCCGCGAAGGCCGTCATTACCGCCCAGCTCAATGACTATAATTTCTGGCCGGTGTTTTTGGAGTGTGTCATTGATACGATGGCGCCCCCCCGCAGTAGTTTCGCCGCTGATGCTAGCATTAACAACTTGGTAATTATAACCGGTCTCAAGTAGTCTGTTTTGCAGTAAACTAACCCATCCTTCTTTGATGTCGA
>CALCNB010000330.1 GCA_937897785.1 uncultured Cellvibrionales bacterium
TCAACAAAAAAAAGGGCGGGGGGGCTTCTTTGTGCTTCTTTGGGCCAGAACCATTAAAAAATAGGAGACCCGGAGGCTGTTGTTTCGCAAAGTTGCGACATTTCTTTGAAGTGAATCGTTATTTTATCGTTATTTCAGCACTATCAGCCTTAGTGGATGAAGCAAAGCTAGATCCTTCGGTCATTAAGCAAGCGTTGAAAAAATACGGAATCTCTGCGGACAAAGTTGATCCGACCACCGTATAAGGCCGTCACATAAATCAGCATTGATTTAAGCGATTTTTTATTATTTTATTGACTGAAGGTGAGTACATTGACAAATCAAACGGTAAAGGTTCCTGATCTTGGTGGCGCAGCCGAAGTAGAAGTAATTGAAATATCAGTTGCGGTCGGTGATGAGGTCAGCGTTGACGAGTCAATCATCGTGGTTGAATCTGATAAGGCTTCAATGGATATACCTTGTCCTGCCGCTGGAAAAGTAACGGCTATTTCTGTTGCCGAAGGATCAATGGTGAAGGAAGGCGATCCACTTTTAGAATTAGAGATAAGTGCGTCTGGTGCTGTCACTTCAGCGTCGGAAGTGGCTCAATCAGTAGCGTCAGAGTCAGCGCTGGTAATAGCGAACGAAGCATCAGCGCAAGATGAACCATCAGCTACTGTGCCCGATCAAGCGCCATCAATAGCGCCTGCCACTGCAACAGAATCGGTGGTGGTTCCCGACTTAGGTGGTGCTGATAAAGTTGAATTAATTGAATTGATGGTTGCCGTTGGTGATCGTATCAATGAAGGCGATGGCATCGTGTTAATGGAATCAGACAAAGCGTCGATGGAATTACCCTCGCCGGCCAGCGGTGTCATTACGGCCTTGCATGTCAATGAAGGAGACTCTCTAGCAGAAGGTGATAAGGTTGCCGAACTTGAAGTGATGGTGACTGATGCGCAAATGGTGATGCCTGCCGTTGATCATACCGAAGTTACCGCCGAACCAATCACTCCCGAGCCAGCAAGCTCTAAGCCATCGACCTCAGCGCCTGTTTCATCTTCCATAGCCAGTCCTGCCACGAGTAATACAGCAACCCCATCAAATGTAGATACCGGGCATAGACAAACGGGTGATGATCGACGCCGTAAAACTGATGTTTACGCAGGGCCAGCGGTTCGCAAATTAGCAAGGAAGTTAGGTGTCGATTTGAGTCGAGTGAAGAGTTCGGGTCCTCGTGGTCGTCTGGCGAAAGAAGATTTGCATAACTATGTTAAGCAGTTAGTAAGCTCGCCTGACAGCATGGGTGGCGCGATACCTAAAGTACCTGAAGTGGATTTCTCTCAGTTTGGTGAAATCGTTACTGAACCCATGTCAAAGCTGCATAAAATCACTGCCGCTAATATGCACCGTAGTTGGTTGAACGTACCGCATGTGACACAATTTGATGATGCAGATATTACTGAACTTGAAGCCTTTCGCCAGACATTAAAGGATGAGATGGCTGAGCGTGGAATCAAAATTACCCCTGTGTCTTTTCTCATGAAAGCAGTCGCTGCTGCTTTAGAAACCCATCGCGCTTTTAACGCGTCTTTATCATCTGACGGAGAGTCAATTATATATAAGCAGTATGTGCATATTGGCATGGCGGTTGATACGCCGGCGGGCTTGATGGTGCCAGTCCTGCGCGATGTGAATAAAAAAGGCATTTGGCAGTTATCCGAAGAGATTCGCGAACTGGCAGATAAAGCAAAGCATCGCAAACTTAAACCTAATGAGATGCAAGGCGGTTGCTTCACTGTCTCCAGTTTGGGCGGCATTGGTGGCACTGGCTTTACGCCGATCGTTAATACCCCCGAGGTAGGAATTCTGGGAGTGTCTAAGCTGGCGGTCAAACCGGTTTTCCAAAACGGGGAATTTGTACCCCGTAAAATGTTACCGCTGTCGCTTTCTTATGACCATCGGGCGGTTAATGGCGGCGATGCGGGCCGATTCATGACCGAGATAGCGGCTAACTTGGCCGATGTTCGCCGTTTACTGCTCTAATGGCTGTGGTTAATTATCACGACCAGATAGTCTTTAAGCTATTGATTTTTATATTTTTATAATAAATCTCTGGCTTTTAGACTATCGCTTCATTTCTTGCAAGCGCTCTTCAATAACTTCTAGTTATGTCTTTTTAGTCTTTAAAACTATTTTTTTCTAAGCGTTCGATTTCTTGTCATATTGATGGTGTTTAATAAATAAACGGTCTAGGCTGTTCACTAATGACACAGCTAATCGATAAGAATAATTACATCGGCTGGGTTATTAAATAAGCAATGACATTTCGTGTTTGGTTTTGATCGACTGGAGGTTATGAAAATGTCTGGACAAGTAGCAACGATTTCCACCAACAGCGTTGAAGTAGGTGCCAATGATCAAGCCAATGATATCGGGCTTGATATCGACGATATTGTCGTTGAAAGTGCGGAAACTTCGATCGATAAAGATGATGGCAAACCGGTTAAATTTGCCAAGTCAACTGATATTCGCCGGCGGCTTGAAGAGAAGCTTGAA
>CALCNB010000331.1 GCA_937897785.1 uncultured Cellvibrionales bacterium
GTGAATAACGCCGGTTACGGCTATATGTCGGCCTTAGAAGTAGGAGAAGATGCCGAGGTGCGCAAATTATTCGATACCAATTTTTTTGGTGTGGTCGATTTAATTAAGGCGGTTTTGCCTATTATGCGAGAGCAAAACAGCGGCTATATTATTAATATGTCATCAATGACTGGGCTTGTTACCAATCCGCCGAATATTTATTACAGTTGCACGAAATACGCAATGGAAGCATTAACCGAGGGCTTAGCAAAGGAGTTGGAGCCGTTTAATATTAAAGTTACGGCTATCGAACCTGGTGCGTTTCGGACTGATTGGGCGACTCGGTCAATGCAGGAAACTGCAACACCGATTGAGGCTTATGCCGATACGGTTGGCGCGCGTAAAGAGTTAATTAAGCTAGCTGGTAATATGTTACCGGGTGACCCTAAGCGTATCGCCGATGCCGTTTTGATGTTGGCTAACCATGATGATCCACCACTGCATTTATTGTTAGGTCACGACGTGCTGGGCGCTTTTAGACAAAAGCTGTCTGATTGGAATAGTAGTATTGATGAATGGGAAGCGGTGACTAAAGACGTTAATTTTCCGCCTGAGTAAATTGGGCATTAGTACTTTATTAATAGGAAACTGGTTATGCAAATTTCAGATCGAACAATTATTATTACCGGCGGTGCATCAGGTTTAGGCGCGGCGTGTATTCGCGCAATTGTTGAGCGCGGTGGTAATGCGGTTATTTTTGATCTTAATCAAGATAAAGGCGATGCCTTAGTGGCCGAGTTAGGCGAAACTGCGTTGTTCTGCACAGTTAATGTGATTGAAGAGCAGTCGGTGCGCGATGGTATAGCGACGGCTAAAGCGAAGTTTGGCGATATTCACGGTCTGGTCAATTGTGCGGGTACCGGTGATGCGGGTCGTACAGTGGGCCGTGATGGCGCTTATCCCTTGGAACGGTTTCAAAAAATTATTAACCTTAACTTGGTCGGTACGTTTAATGTGACGCGTTTAGTTGCCGAAGCAATGCAGACTAACGAGGTGAATTCTGCCGATGGCGAGCGCGGTGCAATTGTGAATGTCGCGTCAGTAGCAGCGATTGATGGGCAAATAGGGCAGGTCGCTTATTCGGCCTCAAAAGCGGGTGTGGTGGGCATGACACTGCCTATTGCGCGTGATTTTGGCAAGCTAGGCATCCGTATCAATACCATTTGTCCTGGTGTATTTATGACTGAATTGATGGGCATGGCGCCGCAAGAGATGATCGACGGCTTAGCAGCCAATGCGCAGTTCCCACCGCGCTTAGGAGATCCCAGCGAGTTTGCTCATATGGCCTTAAGCTTGATCGAAAATACTTACATTAACGGTGAAACGATTCGATTGGATGCGGCAATGAGAATGCCGCCGCGATAATAAAAGAGAGTCTAGTTAATACCAGTGAGTCGAGAGCTGATATTAACTAGATAATTTATTATTCATTTGAAAATGATTTTCTAATTAAACCAACTCTGCCGTCCATCATATCAGATGGAGCAATTATATCACAACCTGCCTCAGCTTGGATTAAAGCTTGTTTTACAAGAATTTTATTAGTTTCATCATTTAATACTATATTTGATTTAAATAATCCATCATGTCCA
>CALCNB010000332.1 GCA_937897785.1 uncultured Cellvibrionales bacterium
CGAGGGCTGCGGATTGTGTGATTCCTAACATTGCTTCGATTTGTAATTATTAAAGCAATGGTGAACACTTTTTCACTAATGTCACTATTTAAGTTATTTTGTCTATGAAGGTTGGCCTAAGCGGAGGGATTGCTTGCGGGAAGTCGACAGTACTTGGGTTTTTCCGTGAAGCTGGCTGGCAGACGGTTGATTCAGACGCAGTGGTGCGCGAGTTATTGGCTACGGATGCCTCGGTACAAGCACATTTGCGCTCGCGCTGGGGCGAGGCGGTTTTTGCCGACGGGGCAGTTGATCGCGCTGCTGTGGCAAAGCGCGTTTTCGGCAACGAGGGCGATTTAAAATGGCTGGAAGAGCTTCTGCACCCGCTCGTGCGCGAGAGTTGGCTAGCTTCGATCGCCCAAGCTCCTAATGCAAACTGGTTAGTGGAGATCCCTTTGCTCTTTGAAAAAAGGCTTGAAACCCGCTTCGATTTAACTGTTTGTGTAGTGAGTCCACCTGATGTAGCCGCCGACCGCATGGTTGCCAGAGCTTACACAGAAGAGCAAATCGAGCAGCGCCGTAAGCAGCAGATGCCCCTCGAAGAAAAAATGGAGCTCGCCGATTATCTTATTTCCAACGCGGGTAGCCTTGAATTTTTGAAACAACAAACCACGAGACTGATTAAGCAGATCACTACGCACTAATGCGGACTGTATAGGCTCGGAAACCCCAGCAACTTACTATGAGGCATTCATAACCTCACTAATAGACATCCATGAGCACTGACGAAGAAAACGATGCCCTCCCTCAAGAGGACTATTCCACTGCTGCCGAAGCCGCGCCTAAAAAGCGAGCGACTAAAAAAGCCGCTAAGAAGGCTACGAAAAAACCTGCGATCCAAAAGAGTGCTGTCGCAAAGGACTTGGGCGACACAGTATCAGATACGTTCACACCCGGCGAGATCGCACCTGCGCAAGCAGGATCCGATGCCAAGCTATCTGCATCCTCGAGTGGCGATGATGAGGTGACTTTTAGTGCTGACATTAAGGTCGACCAAGTCGAAGAAAAAGATTTGGGCGATCAGCCAGAGCAGCCTCGTGAACCCAAAGTTGGGCACGGAAATGGTGGCAAGGGTCATAAACCAAACCATAACAACGGGCCAAAGAACCAAAATCAGAACCAGCACCCGAACGATCGGCAAAAGGGCAATGGTAAGTTTAACAAGAATAACAAAAACAACAACAAACGTAAGCGCGGCAAAAATAACCGCTGGGATAAAAATAAGGCTAAGCGTGAGCGCGAAGAGGAGACTCCGATCGAATTTGGCGAGCTGCTTGATTGGGAGGTGCTCGAAAATCGTGAAGACATCCTCGCTCTGGCCGAAGATCTGAAGTCGGGTGGTGGCGAACCGCTCGATTATGTGCGTATCTATAACATGCTATTGCCGGAGCTGCGCGAAGAGGTCGCGTCGCTAGGGATCGATACGCCGAATGCGCCGAATCGCGATCAGTTGATCGATGCTATTACCAAGTATGCCGCCGAGAAGAAAGCGGCTATTGTGACCACAGGTATCTTAGAGATTTTAGACGACGATGAGGGTGGCCTCATTGTCTACGAGCGCGACAGTTATCGTGTGAAAGCACTTAGCGCTTATGTGCCGCAGGCTTTCATTAAGCACTACGGCTTGCAGCGCGGGCATATTGTCCGGGCGCAACTGCATCCACACCGTGAGGGTGAATCTTGCCCGATCGTCGTCAGAATTGAATCAGTGATGGATCAGGATCCAGAGACCCTCAGTGAGATCGTTCCCTTTACCGAGCGTGTGCCTTACTACCCAACCTCTCGCATCTTGATGGAGGCTGATTCTGAAGCAAAGTGGGATAACCTCTCCATGCGTGTCGTTGATTGCCTCACTCCTGTTGGCTTCGGCCAGCGAGGACTTATCGTCGCACCGCCGCGCACGGGTAAGACCGTGCTCATGCAAGGCATGGCAAATTCCATTCAGAAAAATTATCCGGACTCTCACCTAATTATCCTTCTGATTGACGAGCGCCCCGAAGAGGTCACCGACTTTCGCCGGCAAGTCAGTGGCGAGGTGATCAGTTCGACCTTCGACGAAACAGCGGAGAGCCATGTCCATGCTGCTGAAATGGTAATTGAAAAGGCGCGCCGCATGGTCGAAGTCGGTAAAGATGTTGTTATCTTACTCGATTCAATCACCCGCTTGGCGCGAGCTTACAACACAACTATGCCCAGTAGTGGTAAGATCCTCTCTGGTGGTGTCGAAGCCAACGCTCTGCAAAAACCGAAGCGCTTCTTCGGCTCTGCTCGTAACATTGAAGATGGCGGCAGTTTGACCATTATTGCGACTGCGTTAGTGGAGACGGGCAGCAAGATGGATGAGGTTATTTTCGAAGAGTTTAAAGGCACAGGTAATATGGAGCTTCATCTCGATCGTAAGGTGGCTGAAAAACGCGTCTACCCGGCAATTAATGTACGGCGCTCAGGCACTCGCCGCGAAGAACTACTCACCAAAGAAGAAGAGCTTCAGCACATGTGGATTTTACGCAAGCTGCTGCACTCTATGGAAGATACTCAAGCAGTCGAATTTCTTATTGATAAACTCAAAGACACCAAAACTAATGACGAGTTCTTTACGTCTATGAAACGTCAAAAAACTGGAAAAATCGCTTAGCGATCTAGACTATGAGTTTGCAATTTAATGATTTGCGTGACTTCATCGGCTACCTAGAGGATCATGGTCAATTAGTTAGAATCTCACAGCCCATTGATCCCTATCTCGAAATGACAGAAATTTGTGACCGCGCTTTAAAACAGCGTGGTCCTGCTATCTTATTTGAAAATCCCATCGGCCATGATATGCCAGTACTAGGCAACCTGTTTGGTACCGAGCAACGCGTTGCCCTTGCAATGGGTGAAACCGATGTCTCTGCTCTGCGTGAAATTGGCAAATTATTGGCCTTTTTAAAAGAACCCGAGCCGCCAAAGGGTTTAAAAGATATGTGGGAAAAAGCACCTATTTTCAAACAGGTGCTCAATATGAACCCAAAAACTATCAAGAAGCCACCTTGTCAAACTCAGCAGTCGATAGGTGAGCAGGTCGATTTATCGCGCCTACCGGTTCAGACCTGTTGGCCTGGCGATGCAGGCCCGCTCATCACTTGGCCCTTAGTCGTTACCAAGGGGCCCAATAAAACGCGGCAAAATCTTGGTATTTACCGCATGCAGGTGATCGGTAAAAATAAATTAATCATGCGCTGGTTATCGCATCGCGGCGGTGCTTTAGATTTTAAAGAATGGCAACAACAACACCCAGGCCAAGGATTTCCTGTCGCCATTGCCTTGGGTGCCGACCCAGCCACGACCTTAGGGGCTGTGACTCCCGTGCCTGATAACCTGTCTGAATATGCGTTTGCGGGCTTACTCCGAGGCGCCAAAACAGAAGTCGCTGAATGCCTGCATTCAGATTTACAAGTGCCTGCTCATGCTGAAATTATTTTAGAAGGGGTTATTGAGCCAGACGAAATGGCTGATGAGGGTCCTTTTGGTGATCATACCGGTTACTACAATGAAGTTGATCGCTTCCCGGTATTAACAGTAACCGCAATCACGCATCGCGACAAGCCGATCTACCACAGCACCTATACTGGGCGACCGCCCGATGAGCCAGCAATTCTTGGGTTGGCATTGAATGAAGTGTTCATCCCCTTACTGCAAAAAACTTTTCCCGAAATTAGCGATTTTTATTTGCCGCCTGAAGGCTGCTCCTATCGACTTGCTGTCGTTACCATAAAAAAACAATACCCTGGTCATGCCAAGCGAGTCATGATGGGCGTATGGTCCTTCCTTCGTCAGTTTATGTACACCAAGTTTGTCATTGTCACCGACGATGATATTGATGCGCGAAATTGGCAAGATGTGATTTGGGCAATAACAACCCGTATGGACCCTGCTAGAGATACCGTGCTGGTTGAAAACACCCCCATTGATTATCTTGACTTTGCCTCTCCTGTTTCAGGTCTTGGATCAAAAATGGGCTTAGATGCTACTAATAAATGGCCAGGCGAAACGGATCGCGAATGGGGTGAAGCCATTACAATGGATCCTTCCGTAGTCGAAAAAATCGATCAGCTTTGGTCCTCATTAGGAATCGAGAAAAGCGATGCTTAATCACCGGCTTATAATTCGCTACCACTAAGTTTCGGATTAAATGCTATGAGCTATCAACAAGAATATCAGCAGTCTCTCAACAATAAGATTGAATTTTGGGCCGCTAAGGCCAGCGCTTTAAGCTGGTTCAAACCGCCGCAAACCATTTTAAGCAAAGATGCAAACGGTATCGACCGATGGTTTGCTGATGGCGAACTTAACACGGCTTATCTCGCTCTCGATTATCACATTGAACAAGGCCGTGGTGATCAAGCAGCTGTTATTTATGATTCGCCGGTGACTAATACGATCGAATCCATTAGCTATTCAATGTTGCGTGATCGGGTGGCGTTATTGGCTGGCGTACTGACCTCTTTAGGGATCAATCAAGGTGATCGAGTACTGATTTATTTACCGATGATTCCGCAAGCGGTGATCGCTATGCTAGCTTGCGCAAGAATCGGCGCAATCCATTCAGTTGTATTCGGTGGTTTTGCCGCACAAGAAATTGCTAGCCGAATCGACGATGCTACCCCTGATGTTATCTTAACGGCTTCTTGCGGCATTGAATTTGATAATATTATTCCTTATCTCCCTATTGTAGACCAAGCAATAGCGTTAGCGACTCATCACATTAAGCATTGTGTCGTTTACCAACGCCAACAACATCATGCTGAGCTAAAAACTAAACCAACCGCTTCTTTAAGCGATAACACAGTTACATACAGTGATTGGCAGGCATTACTCGATCAAGCTTCACCAGCTGACTGCGTAATGGTCAAAGCCACTGATCCGCTCTATATTTTATACACCTCAGGTACAACGGGAAAACCTAAAGGAGTTGTCAGAGATAATGGTGGTCATGCTGTGGCACTGCATTACAGCATGAAAGCTATTTATAATATTGAGCCGGGCGAGGTTTTTTGGGCTGCATCGGATGTTGGCTGGGTGGTCGGCCACTCCTATATCGTCTACGGACCGCTAATCGCTGGCTGCACCACCGTACTGTATGAAGGTAAGCCGATTCGAACCCCTGACGCCGGCGCATTTTGGCGGGTCTGCGAACAACATAAAGTAAAAGCAATATTTTCTGCACCGACAGCATTCAGGGCAATTAAAAAAGCGGATGCGAATGGCAAATACCTTAGTCATTATGATTTATCACATCTCCAAGCGGCTTTTCTGGCCGGCGAACGAACCGACCCCGCCACCTTTGAATGGCTAAGCCAACTCTTAGATAAACCGATTATCGATCACTGGTGGCAAACGGAGACAGGTTGGTCGATTGCTGCAAGTATGACGGGTATTGAAAGCTTGCCTTGCAAAGCCGGCTCGGCTTCTCTGCCCGTGCCAGGCTTTGAGCTGAGTATTGTCGACGACACTGGTAATCGATTAGCTGCTAACCAGCAAGGGAATATCTTGCTTAAACTGCCGCTACCGCCCTCAAGCTTTCCAACCCTTTGGAACGATTTTGATCGCTATCAAGCGAGCTACCTGAGTGATTTTCCTGGCTTTTATCTCACGGGTGATGGTGGTTATTTTGACGAGCAAGGTTATTTATTTGTCATGGGACGCACTGACGATGTGATTAATGTTGCCGGCCATCGTTTTTCTACTGGCGAGATGGAAGAAGTGGTTGCCTCCCACTCAGCCATTGCTGAATGCGCGGTGATCGGTATTCACGACTCACTGAGAGGCCAAGTACCGATTGCCATGGTAATTGTTAAGGATGGCATAGCGAGCGAAAATATTAATCGAATTCCCAAGGAGATTATCGCTTTAGTACGCGAAAAGATTGGTGCAGTCGCCTATTTAAAGCAAGCCTTAGTCGTGAAACGCCTACCTAAAACCCGCTCAGGAAAAATACTTCGCAACGTACTAAGGCAATTGGCTGACGGTGAAAATTTCAGACCGCCATCAACGATCGACGACCCTGAAGCGTTAACAGAAATGGAAAAAATATTTAAAGATTATAAAGTTGGCTACTATCAGTCACCATAGCCGTACCGCCTCAATATGATAAACCTAACGCTGTGGATACAGTTGAAGTTCGCCGGCCGTTTTATTTCGCTGATTACTGCGCTCTAACTCTTTCGCGTCCCAAAAAGATCGAATCTCAAGATAGTTATCGAGATTTAATTTTTCAGTGCACACCCATAACCGCTCATATCCAGTATGTGAGATCAGCCACCCTTGATCAGTTTTGACGTACTCATCCCAATAAATTCCAGCACCGGTAATTTTGACTTTATCATCTAAAATATAACAGGTATCTTCAAAATGCCACATGCCCGTCGCATGAGTCTCATCAACAAAGGTAATCTCTGGATGGTGCGCCTGATGCTGCGAAAGGAATTCATGCTTTGACATTGATTCATCTAAAAAATTAAAAATCTCCTCACGGCCATGACACGAATGCCGGCCATTATCATAAGCTGTGGTAGCATCTTCAGTGAAAAGCTTAATTAAATCGTCAAATTGTTTACTGTCGAGCCGACGAAAATATTCATACTTAATATTTTGTATAGCATCTTTTTCTAACAGTACCTGCACTGGATCAAGACTCATGGTATTCTCCTAACGATTACGCATCCTAAAACTTATTATATAGTTTTTATCTTTAGCGCTAAGCTGTATCAGTATAGCTATGACGATAAAATAACATTAAACCAACAGGAAACAATGACTATTCATATCGTATTCGTCTGTTTGGGTAACATTTGCCGCTCGCCAAGCGCTCAAGGCATTCTTGAGAAGCTAGTAAACGATGCTAAGCTGCAAGATAAAATTACCGTTGATTCATGTGGCACAGCGGCATTTAATGTTGGCAAGCATCCCGATCCTAGAGCTATTGCTGCATGCCAGCGCAAAGGCTATTCAATCGAACAGCAAATCGCGAGACAAATTACGCCGACTGATTATCAGCAAGCTAACTATATTATATCAATGGATAATATTAATTTGATGAGCGTGAAGGCTTGGGCACCAGATGACTACCAAGGTGAGCTGAGTTTATTTATGCGCTACGGTGGCGGCAGCGAATTCGCGCAAGTACCCGACCCTTACTACCATGAAGCCAATCAATTTGATGGAACAATAGCCGTTTTAGAAAAAGCTGCAAAAGGTCTGCTTGCACACCTAAGGGAAAATCATCAGCTTTAAATCATCAATCTTTTAACGCACTATGCCATCGCTGATGCCATAGCTGTACTACCGGTTCATTTCGCCCTATCACAATATCACATTGCTGTGCCGTCAAACCCTGTTGACATTGTTCAGCTGCGGGTAAATCTTCGTTAGCAAATATGTCACCGCCAAAGTTATAAGCCTGTACGCTCTCTTCAACTGAATCCCCTTTAGCGCAAGCCCCCATATAATAGACTACCGACTGCTCAGCAGAAGCGCCAGGCTCTACCCGAATGATTTGGGCATCTTTAGCATTCACAACAATGACCGTGCCTGGAAACAAGGTATGACTAATAGCACCTGGCAGGCGAGCCGGCCATTCGCTAACAGGTTTTTCAGCCCAACGTTCTATGCCTTTTAAAGGAAATGCCCATCGCGTATGCCTACCAAACTCATCAAACACACTGTGTGAAGTCATCATCGGCGCTAATGATTGGCCATGCAACTTAGCAAAATGGTAAGACTCATGGCTCAGGCTTACGACCAGCTTCCAATTAGCTGCTACATTAAATTTTCGCGTAGTAATATTTTCTAACTGTGAAAAGTTAAACTCTTTTATTTGAGTATCTAAAGGGGCTAAAAACGCTTGTAGCGTTGACATTGAAACATCCTGAGTCAAACCAACTAACAACAAGCCCTGACATTCAACAATGGGTAACGCTTTTAGGCCACAGTCTGATTTTTCAATATCAAAACAATGCTGCTTAGGTACGCCCACTAAATTACCGTCTAAGTCGTAAGTCCAACCATGGAAGCCACAACTCATTGTTTTTTTATTCCCTGCACCATCTGCAACACGAGCACCACGATGGGAGCAAGCATTAATAAACGCTTTCAGTTCGCCTAAACCATTGCGTGTGACGACGATTGGAATACCCATACACTCAACTGTCATAAAGCTATCGGGTTCGGAAACGCTGCCTGAAAAACCAATCAGTTGCGGGGTGTCTAAGAAAAATTGCTGTCGTTCTTTTTCAAACCGTTCTGGATCAGTAAAGAAGCTCGCGGGCTCAGTGATTGAATTCTCATATTCATCACTGCTGTCATTCACAATATGATCAATTAAACGAGACATTAATTGCTGGGATATGTTTTTTGACATGCTTGTTATTCTATTTTTGTCAATGATGATTAGCGATTATACATTCATTAGAACACTTCGGTAATAGCGTAATTCTTCAATAGAGTCTTTAATATCATCCATCGCCAAATGACTGGCCTTTTTTTTCATTCCCTCAAGTGCCTTAGGCTTCCATCGACGAGCCAATTCTTTTAAGGTGCTGACATCTAAATTACGGTAATGAAAAAAACCTTCTAACTCAGGCATATAGTTCGCCATGAAGCGGCGATCTTGACAAATACTATTGCCGCACATCGGTGAATCTCCCGCCTGCAAATGCTGGCGTAAGAACGTCAAGGTCTGCGCCTCAGCGTCAGCCATGGTTAACTGACTCTCACGGACTCGCTGAACCAAACCAGACTGTCCATGTTGACGGGTATTCCATTCATCCATAGCCGCTAAAACTTCATCACTTTGGTGGATAGCTAATACCGGCCCCTCTGCAATGGTCCGTAGATCAGCATCGGTAACAATGGTAGCAATTTCTATAATAACATCGGTATCGGGTTTTAAACCGGTCATTTCTAAGTCGATCCAAATTAAACGATTCAATTCTTGCATACTGAAAAGCTCCTCTCTTAAACTGAGTATAACGGGGCTAGAGCCTGACTGAAACCATCGTTTGAGGTTTTCGTCGATTAGTTTGTCTGACTATTTGGCAATAAACACGAAGCAATTGTAGTTATCGGTACGAGACAGTAAGCTAAGCGCTTAACTCTTATGCAATCGACTTATGAGCAAACGAAAACTCAATCTACAGCAGCTGCAGCGTATTGCCGATAAACAGGCAGAAGTGGCCGATAATACCCAGCAATCTGATCTTCTTCGCGGTTTAGTGATGAGTCATCATGGCCAAGAGGTAGAGGTGGTATTAATTGATGAAGACAATTCGCCGATTGCCAACAATAGCCAACGCTGTCACTTCCGAGCCAATTTGCCGACTGTTGTGTGCGGTGATCGCGTGCTGTGGCGTCCGCTTGAGCAGACGGATACCGGTATCGTTGAGGCATTACTGAAGCGAGACTCATTACTTGAACGCCCCCGACCTTACCAAGACCCCAAGCCGGTTGCCGCTAATATCGATAGCATTATTATTACCTTAGCACCAAAGCCCGCGCCGATTAGCAGTTTGATTGATCGGTTTCTTATTGCCGCAGAAAATGCAAACATAGAGGTCTGCTTATTATTAAATAAAGAGGACCTTCTTACTGACAACCCAGTCGTTGCCGCTGAATTAGAGCAATTACTGACACTGTATCGTGAATTAGGTTATCAAACCTTTAGCTTTTCAGCGCAGTCATCGACAGCGGTTGAGCAGCGAGCCTTTATTCATTTTATCGCCGATAAAACCAGTATTTTAGTTGGTCAATCAGGCGTAGGTAAGTCAACCCTGATTAATACTTTAAGCGGCGCTGATACTGCCAAAACCGCCACCATCTCCAGTGCCAATGATAAGGGCCGGCATACTACCACCACATCACAACTCTACCCCTTAAACCGTCATGAAATAGCCGGTAGTGGGGCTATTATTGACTCGCCAGGAATACGCGAGTTTGGTTTATGGCACTTAAGTCCCGCCGCCATCATTGACGGTCTACCTGAATTTAGGGCTCAGGCTGTTTTATGTAAATTCAGAGATTGTGAACATGGCAAAAGTCAAGGTTGCGCATTACAATTAGCCTTTGAAGAAGGCAAGATACATCCTTCACGAATCAGTAGTTATCGACATATACTGGATTCACTGGATAACTGATGACACTACCTTTTCCACGTGAGAATAAACCGCTATGGACAACATGACTGACATCACTGTCCGGAACGAATTGTTGATTGACAGTGAGCAGCTCGAATATCGGCTCGACGATGATGCCACACTGATTGTTTTTGTTGGCAGCGAGGCCGCTTTTAATGCTGGCCATATACCTAATTCAATACACGTTTCACCGTCTGAGTTAACCTGCGGCATTCCTCCTGCAGTGGGTAAGCTGCCAAGTATCGACAAGTTAACCGCGCTGTTTCGCCGTATAGGCTTAACCGAAAACAGTCAACTTATTGCCTATGATGATGAAGGCGGTGGTTGGGCCGGTCGATTGATTTGGACCCTCGATGTCATTGGTCACACGCACTATCAATACCTCGATGGTGGCCTTCATCGCTGGCAGGCTGAAAAGCGGCCTCTCGAAGATTCAACCGCTTTCTTAGACCAGGCACATTCAGACTACCAAGTCACTATTCGGAACGAGCTTTTGGTAACAGCAGAGAGTATTATTAATGACTTATCTACCAAGCAAATTCACATCTGGGATGCACGATCGGCACAAGAGCATCACGGTGAAAAAGTCCTAGCTGATCGAGGCGGTTGCATTCCTGGCGCTGCCAATATCGATTGGTTAGAATTGATCGATCATAGTCGTGCACTGCAACTCAAACCCTTACCACTCATAAAGCAAATGATGGACGAGGCAGGCCTCGATGGCAGTAAAAAAATCATCACTCATTGCCAAACTCATCACCGCTCGGGCCTCAGCTATTTAGTCGGTAAACTGCTGGGTATGCCAATCGCTGCCTATGATGGCTCTTGGTCCGAATGGGGTAATCGAAGTGATACGCCGATTGAGAACAAGACATCCACAACGCCTTAATACAACTGACTAAAAATATGCGAAATAAACTGTTTATTATTCTTCAATATTGCTTGCCCCAACATGTATTGTCACGCTTAGTGGGACTGCTTGCAGACAGCGAAAGACCCT
Source organism: uncultured Cellvibrionales bacterium (assembly GCA_937897785.1). Taxonomy (GTDB): domain Bacteria; phylum Pseudomonadota; class Gammaproteobacteria; order Pseudomonadales; family UBA7434; genus UBA7434. Next base: position 11,209 of record CALCNB010000332.1, read on the forward strand.
GGCTCAAGCGAAAATTAATTGCTTTATTCAGCCAACATTTTGATATCAACATCGCAGAAGCCATGCCGGCCGATTATGAAAAGTATAAAAGTTTCAACGCCTTTTTTACTCGACCGTTAAAGCCGGGCGCTAGAATCATAGATCCAGCTAGCAATGCCATTACCTCACCTGCAGACGGTGCGATTAGTGAAATAGGCTATCTCGATGCCGATCGTCTAATCCAAGCTAAAGGTCAGCATTACTCTCTGCTTGCATTGCTTGGCGGCGATCAAGCACTGGCTCAACCATTTTATAATGGAGCTTTTGCAACAATTTACTTGTCGCCAAAAGATTATCATCGAGTACACATGCCCTTTGCCGGACAATTAGAAAAAACTTGTTATATTCCAGGAAAGCTATTTTCAGTTAATCAAGTGACAGCTAATCAGGTCCCTGGACTATTTTCAAAAAATGAACGTTTAGTGTGTTATTTCTCTACCGATCATGGCCCGATGGTCGTCATTTTAGTTGGCGCAATGATTGTTGCCGGTATTGAGACAACTTGGTCTGGCCAAGTAACGCCAAAATCAAAAACCATTAACTCCATCGATATCAAACAAAATATTGCTCTATTCAAAGGGCAAGAAATGGGCCGTTTTAAGTTAGGCTCTACGGCAATCGTATTATTGCCTGCCCATAAAGCCAAATGGAACACAAACCTAATGAATGGGTCTGCCGTAAGAATGGGGCAAACATTAGGGGAATTTAACAGCTAAATTTTTCCATATAGACAATACTGACAAGCATACATTCAAGCTCAATAACCCTTATAACTGCGAGCAAGCAATATGGCCGTCATTGATCCACGAAAAAATTGGGCCTTAGTTGAACAGCGACTAGCAACTGAGACAGACCCTATTTTAAAACGCAATTTAACCCTTGTTTATACCCACATGAAAGCCGAGGCCAGCCTCGACTTCGAACGACTAATGTCAACCGTTGCTGAAGACGCGCGTTACCACTTTTTTGGCAGTGAAGACGATGAGGCCTTTGCTGGTCCTAAAGGCAAAACCAATGTCGAAGCTTTTTATCAATCGATCATTGCTATGGATATCCACCGCATCGAACACAACATCGATCGTTTAGTAGTGGATCAACATTGCGTCATTACCGAAGGTCGGATGCGAATAGCCTACCCAGGTTCCCTATTAGAGGGGATGGGTTACAGTGTCGATGACGCAAACGCTTATTATCTTTATGAAACTCGTAGCGCTATTGTCTGGCCGATTAATGAAGACGGTTTAATTAGCGGTGAGGACAGCTATACAGGCAACGATGGCTTTGCTGGCATAGCTGATCGAAAACTCAATCCCGACGACATTGTGGCGATTACAACTGTCTCTTAGTCAAGAAACGGCGAGCAGCAATAAGCGATCAACGCCAAGTGCGACCCCTGCACACTCAGGCAGGCCTGACTTTAGCGCTTTAAGGAAATGTTGATCAACCGCTTGCGTTGGTAAGTCTAGTTCATATCGTCGCTGGTTATCTTGCTCAAATCGATCAATATGCTGGTCATGATCGGTTAACTCCTCATAACCATTCGCAAGTTCAATACCCTCTATATACAGTTCAAATCGTTTAGCGACTAAATCACCCTGTTCATCATGAGTTATTTTTGCCAACGCCGCTTGCGAGGCGGGGTAATCAATTAAAAAGCAGGGCGCTTGATGGCCTAAGTTGGGCTCGATACAGTGACTCATTAATAGATCTAACCAAATATCTTTATCTTGATCGGTAAAATCACAGTCAATGTTTTGATGGGCAAAATCCTCTAGCTGCTTCGTAGTCAAACTAAAAGGATCAATCGATAGATGGCGTAAAAATGCCTCGCGATAAGATAATATTTCGACCCCGTTAGCCATCAGGCTTGATGGCATTAACGCCATCAGTAAAGCGGTTACATCATCGATTAAATCAGTTATCTTAAACCCAACTCGGTACCATTCAAGCAGAGTAAATTCAATGCTGTGCTTAGGTCCTGGCGCATCTTGACGGAATGACTTACTGATTTGATAAATAGAGCCACTGCCTAAGGACAGCAATTGCTTCATTGCATATTCCGGCGAGGTGGTTAAATACAGCCACGGCTGTGAAGTGGATTGATAATTAACGGTTGGATTTTCAACTTTAATATTATCTAACTGTGGATCAGTAACCGGATAATCAGACAGTAATGGCGTATCAACTTCAAGCACCTGCTGCTGATCAAAGTAATGCCTAATTGCGGCCAGTATCTTTGCACGTTTTCCCAAGCGTTGCTTAACATTTTTGGCCGTTAAGGCCGCAGGGTTAGCGCCGGTAGTGTCAATCATGCGCGAGAAACATATTCGCCTGTTCTAGTATCTATCTTTAATACTTCGCCTTGGTCAATAAATAATGGAACCCTCACAACCGCTCCAGTCGATAGGGTCGCAGGCTTAGTGCCACCTTGAGCGGTATCACCCTTTAGGCCTGGATCTGTTTCTACCACTTCTAATTCGACAAAATTTGGCGGTGACACCGTTAAGGGTGCGCCATTCCAAAGTGTAACCACGCAGCTATCCTGCTCTTTTAGAAATAATTTAGCGTCGGCTACAGCTTCGAGCGAAGCCGGTATTTGCTCGTAACTGATAGGATCCATAAAGTACCAAAATTCACCGTCACAATAGAGGTACTCCATATCGGTATCCATCACATCAGCGGCCTCAACACTTTCACCGGACTTGAAGGTTTTTTCCCATGCTCTGCCGGTCTTTAGATTTTTGAGTCGTACACGGTTAAATGCTTGGCCTTTACCCGGCTTAACCACCTCGTTCTCAACAATATTACAAGGATCACCATCGATAATAAGTTTTAAGCCATTCTTAAATTCGTTGGTAGAGTAAGTCGCCATAATATGCCCCGATAATGCTATAAATTAATCGATTATCCCTGTTGCTAATCTCGAGTTCAATCTACAATGACCTAGCGACTTTAATTAGCGCTTGGTGTGAGGCCAACTCGATATCAACACAGAGACAGTACCGTGATAGAAAACCCTATGATAGCGCGAACTGACCCCAACTGTCAGACTGAAATTCAACCGATCCATACGGCTCAAGCTTCAGATTGGCGCGAATTGCTATCGGCATCGACACTAAGCTTGGCTGAATTACTGTCACAACTCGAGCTGACCTACGACGACTTTATTCTCAACTATGACGGCCCGCTTGATGCCGACCCACGAGACTTCCCTATTCGCGCACCGGCCTCTTTTATAGCGAGAATTCAAAAAGGCGATATTAATGATCCTCTATTACGCCAGATACTGCCCTTAGAAAAAGAAAATAATCTCATGCCTGGGTATACCGATGACCCATTGGAAGAAAAAGACTATAACGTTGCGCCGGGGTTAATTCATAAATATCGCAGTCGCGCATTGCTCATTGTCACACAAGCCTGCGCAATACACTGTCGCTACTGTTTTCGTCGGCATTTCCCCTATGAAGATAATCGACCCGCTCGCCGGGCCTGGCAACAAGCGCTGGATTATTTACGCAGCAACGCCAATATTAATGAGATTATTTTAAGTGGCGGCGATCCGTTAGCCGTCAGCAATAAACAATTACAGTGGCTTACTCAACAGTTAGCCGCTATTCCTCATATCAAAACATTGCGTATTCATAGCCGTTTACCTATCGTCTTACCGCAACGTATCGATAGTGATTTTATCGCTTGGCTAAAAGCATGGCCGGGGCATAAAGTGTTTGTGATCCACAGTAACCATGCCAATGAAATAGACGTTCAAGTTGAGCAGGCAATAAAAAATATGGCATCAACAGGCACTACTATTTTAAACCAAGCCGTTATGTTAAAGGGGGTAAATGATTGCCCCGAAACACTTGTCGATTTGAGCCAGCGTCTGTTCAATTGTGGCGTACTGCCTTATTATCTGCACCTACTTGATCCAGTTAATGGCGCTGCTCATTTTTCTATAAGCGACGCTAGGGCGAAACACATTATGGGTGAAGTGGCTGGTCTTTTGCCGGGGTATTTAGTGCCTAAACTGGTCAGAGAGTTAGCTAATAAAAAATCAAAAACATTAATACTGCCAACCGAGAGTTAATGTTTTTTATGATGGTTTGCAGCTATTCGCTCTCGGTCACTGATGCCAAGTAAATAGATAATACTGTCTAAGCCTAAGGTTGATATCGATTGTCGGGCCGAGGCCTTTACAATGGGCTTAGCGCGAAAGGCAATACCCAGGCCAGCAACGCTTAGCATGGGCAAATCATTAGCCCCATCACCAACAGCAATAACTTGTTCAAGCGCAATATTTTCTCGCTGAGCAATATCTTTTAATAACTCAGCTTTGCGCTCACCATTAATAATATCGCCAACCACCTCACCCGTCACCACGCCGGCATGAATATCCAATTGATTCGCATAGACGTAATCAAAACCTAGTTGATCGCGTAATTGATTAGCAAAGTAACTAAAACCACCGGATAAGATAGCGGTTTTATAACCCAGACGCTTTAAGGTGCTAATTAATGTTTCGGCGCCTTCGGTTAATTGCAATGTATCTGCAATCTGCTGCAAAGCAGATTCGTTTAAGCCAGATAATAAAGCAACGCGACGACGAAAACTTTCATCAAAATCAATCTCGCCCTGCATCGCTAACTCGGTGATCGCTGAAACTTCTGCACCAACGCCTGCAACTTTTGCTAACTCATCGATCACTTCTGCTTCTATCAAAGTAGAGTCCATATCAAACACGACTAAGCGTCGATTACGACGAAACATATCGTCTTCTTGATAGGCTATATCCATATCTAACGTGTTAGTGAGCTCAAGTAACGCCCGACGTACTTTTATTTGATCACTTAACTCACCACGCATTGAAAATTCAACGCAGGCCTTAGATTGCTCGTCAGCATTTAACGGGACACGGCCGGATAGGCGGGTGATTTTATCAATATTCAGACCATACTGAGCAGCCAAACTGGTGACCGCATTAATATGCTCTGCACTCACCTTTCTGACTAATAAGGTAAGAATATGGCGCGGCTTTCCCTGCTCGCTGATCCAATGCTGGTAATCGTCACCGCTAACTGCATCAAACTCAATCGACATGCCGAGTTTTTCTACCGCTTCTCTTAGTCGAGAAAAACAGGCCGCTATGTCAACCGAGTCTGGCATTTCTGCCAATATGCCCAGCGCTAAATTATTATGAATAACCGCTTGGCCGATATCGAGAATATTGACAGCATAATCGCTAAGAATCGCTGTCGCTGCCTGAGTAATACCGGTTTGATCGGGGCCTGAAATTCTTATTAAACTCACATCACTCATTCAACGGCTACTCTTTGACGTCAATAACGATAGAATCAACTTTTTGAAAGCCGCGTGGTAATTTATTGCCTCGTCGCGCTCGCTCACCAATATAATGTTCAAGGTCTGCATATTTCATTTTTAAATGGCGCTTGCCCGCATGAATAACAAGACAGTCTTGTTTTCTCATAACAGCTGTTGCGAGCATAAACTCATCTCGGTTAGCCAACTTAGCGCTAGGAATGTTCATGATCTTATTGCCCTTCCCTCTCGCCATCACCGGCAAATCAGCGACGGGGAAAATCAGCATTCTACCCTCGTTACTCACCGACACCAGTAAACCATTTTCAACATCATCAATTTTTTGTGGCGCAATTACCTCGCCACCATTCGGAATCTTAATTAATGCCTTGCCAGCTTTTTTGTTCGCATACATATCGCCGAGCTTTGCAACAAACCCATAGCCAGCATCAGTAGCCAGCAGATATAATTGTTCTTCCGCGCCCATCATAGCGCCTCTAAAACTTGCGCCAGAAGGTGGATTGATCGTGCCGGTTAGCGGCTCACCTTGGCCTCGCGCCGACGGCAAACCTCTGGCGGGGACAGAGTAACTTCGACCCGTAGAATCCAATAACACTACAGCTTGATTCGATTTTCCTTTGACCGCCAACTTAAAACTATCACCTGACTTGTAACTCAAGGTATGCGGGTCAATCTCGTGACCTTTTGCTGCACGAATCCAACCCTTTGTCGACAAGACAACAGTGATTGGATCGACGCTAGTTATATCGTCTTCAGAGTAAGCCAATGCTTCATCTCGGCTAACGATTGGTGACCGACGGTCATCGCCATATTCTTCAACCACCGCTTGCAATTCTTTTTTCATCAGCGTCTTCATTCGCTTATCGGAACTTAGAATTTTTTCTATTTCATCGCGCTCTTCGCTCAATTGAGACTGCTCATCAGTGATCTTCATTTCTTCTAAACGCGCCAACTGCCGTAAACGCGTGTCGAGAATATAATCGGTTTGCGCCTCACTTAGCCCAAACTTCTTCATCAGTACTTTTTTAGGTTGCTCTTCAGTACGGATAATATGAATGACTTCATCGAGATTTAAAAATGCAACTAATAAACCATCTAATAAGTGCAGACGGTTAAGAATCTTATCTAAGCGATACTCTAAGCGCTTGCGGATAGTTTCTTTGCGATACGACAGCCACTCTTTAATAATTAAGCTGAGGTTTTTCACCTGGGGCCGACCATCAACCCCAATCATGTTCATATTGATGCGGTAGTTGCGCTCTAGATCAGTGCTTGAAAATAAATGTGACATCAGAGTATCGACATCTACTCGATTCGACTTTGGCACAATCACTAAACGTGTTGGGTTTTCGTGGTCAGACTCGTCACGCAAATCAACCACCATCGGTAACTTTTTGGCCTGCATCTGCGCCGCTATTTGTTCTAACACTTTAGAACCAGAAACTTGATGCGGCAAAGCTGTGACAACAATATCGCCCTGCTCGGTATCATACACCGCTCGCATTTTTAGGCTGCCCTTGCCCGTCTTATACATTTCCAAAATTGACTCAGGAGGGGTGATAATCTCAGCTTCGGTCGGGTAATCAGGGCCCTTAATGAAAGCAAATAAATCCTCAACGCTGGCCTTAGGTTTTTCTAGTAAATGAATACAGGCAGCAACCACTTCGCTTAGGTTATGCGATGGGATATCCGTTGCCATACCGACGGCAATGCCGGTTGTTCCGTTTAACAAAATATTAGGCGCTTTGGCCGGTAAAATAACGGGCTCAAACAACGTGCCATCAAAGTTAGTCTGCCAGTCAACGGTGCCTTGTGACACTTCCGCCATCAATGCGTCTGCGTAAGGCGCTAATCGCGACTCGGTATAACGCATGGCCGCGAATGACTTAGGGTCATCCGTTGAGCCCCAATTCCCTTGGCCATCGACCAACGGATATCGGTAACTGAAGGGTTGCGCCATTAGCACCATCGCTTCATACACTGAGCTGTCGCCGTGAGGATGGAACTTACCAATCACATCACCCACGGTTCGGGCTGATTTTTTATATTTGGCAGAAGCCTTGAGACCCAATTCTGACATGGCATAAACGA
>CALCNB010000333.1 GCA_937897785.1 uncultured Cellvibrionales bacterium
ATTCCGATTGATGCTCTTGCTGTTGCAGACAAATTTAATCTTTGATGTAAAATTTGACAACAATGATGACCTGCTCTAATAGCAACTCCTTCCTCATCTACAATTGTAGAAATATCATGAGGATGAATTCCTTTTATTGTAAATGAAATTACTCCAGCTTTATTTTTTGGATTTCCTATAATATTTACAGAATTAATTTTTTTCAGTTTTTCTAAAGTATAATTAGTAAGTTCATTTTCATGTTTTATTATATTTTCAATTCCAATTGATTGCATAAATTTAATTGATTCATTGAAAGCTACTACTTCAGCTGAATATCCAGAGTTGTTCGTATTAGAAAACGGTGGTGAGACCGATAAATTTAATACCGCTTATTACGACGGTGAGGCTATTGTTAATCGATTGATTTGGCACATGGACTTGCATTACACAGGCAAACCTAATCGAGGTGCTATCCTGTCGGCTGTGCATATTGCTGAAGAAGACGGCCAAACAGGTTTTGGCGATTTGGCAAAAGCTTACACGGCTTTGCCTGAGCACTTAAAAAATAAAATTGCTGATTTGGAAGTGGCCTACACCTTCGAGATGCAGCGAATAAAATGGCGGTTTGCCGATAATAGCGGTTATGAGCCAGGCCCTTTCAGCCCTAAAAAGCCCGCCGATGTTGGTTTTCCTGATTTCCCTGATGCAGTTTATCCTATGGTGGTTACTCACCCTGAAACTGGCGACAAAATTTTAGAAATTGTTGAACAATTTTTAGATCGAGTGATAGAGCCTGAAAAAATTGGTATGTCGGACGCTGAAGCTGACCAGTTGCTGCATGAGCTGGTCGAGCATATCCGTAAGCCAGAGTTTCATTATTGGCATGATTGGCGTATCGGTGACATGGTGTTGTGGGATAACTGGCGAGCGATGCACTGTACCACCGGCACTCGTGTAGGCATCAAGCGTTTAATTAATCGCACTACGATCGAAGGCGGTCACACCTTGGGTCGTCAGTTAGCAGTAACTGAGTAGTTTTAATTAATAGGTATTAGCATGTTAGTAAACAAAATAGTCGGGTGTTGCTTAGTTTTGTTGAGTTGCCATGCCGCTGGACAAGCTGTTAGCTCGGCATACGCTGTATCGGACAAAAATCTTGAATTTCAAGAGCCGCAGACGCAATTGCTGTGGGGCGATACGCACGTTCATACGGTCTTATCGGGTGACTCGGCTTTATTTGGCAATAAATTAGTCGGACCTGATGAAGCGTATCGATTTGCCAAAGGTGAAGTCGTGCAAGCCAGTTTAGGCAAGCCGGCGCAATTAGAAACGCCGTTAGACTTTCTGCTGGTCTCTGATCATGCTGAAACTATGAGTACTATTTGGCAACTTCGTCACCCAACCGCCGAGCAAAAGCGAGAGAAGCGCTTACAGGCTGCATTAAATATTGTCGAACGCGGTCTAGAGGCGATTCCGGCTGATGTCAGTCAAATAGAGACCGTCAATGTGGCACTGTCCAGTGCAGCGATGTTTTTGCTCGATGGCTCTGCTGCTTCCAATCGTGCTGCTAATAACGCATGGCAAGAGATCGTTGCCAGTGCTGAGCGACATAATCAACCGGGTGAATTTACTGCATTGA
>CALCNB010000334.1 GCA_937897785.1 uncultured Cellvibrionales bacterium
GTTGCTGCGTTTTGCCGGCGATGCAAATATTCTTACTCGCTCACTCTGGCAGTCACGCAGAAAAATTTTGATATTTTTATTTACCGTAGTTATTTTTGCTACCGTGTTTGGCGCATTTATGTTTGTTGTTGAAGGGCCGGTCAATGGCTTTAACAGCATTCCTGAAAGTATCTACTGGGCCATTGTGACTATCACCACGGTTGGCTATGGTGACATATCGCCACAAACGCCACTGGGTAAGTTATTAGCCAGTTTTGTAATGGTGCTAGGGTATTCTATTATTGCCGTGCCTACTGGTATTATCACTGCTGAACTAGCCAATGAAATGCGACTCGATCGGTCGTTAAAGAAATGTCAACATTGCGGCCGAAGCGGTCATGATAATGATGCCATGCACTGCAAATTTTGCGGCGGTCAAATTTAAGCAAGCATTAATGAGGGTATCATGTTCAAACGTCTTAAAAACTGTCATAACACAGAAGATTTTCGCTTACTGGCTAAGCAACGATTACCTGGGCCGGTCTTTCACTATATTGACGGTGCTGCTGATGACGAAATCACCTACCGACGCAACACCCAAGCCTTCGATGATTGCGATCTCATCCCCAATGTATTAGCCGGCGTAGAATCTATTGACATGTCCACCACATTGATGGGGCATAAAATGGCGATGCCATTGTTTTTATCGCCCACTGCACTGCAGCGACTGTTTCATCATGATGGCGAGCGCGCCGTGGCCGCTGCCGCTCAAAATTTTAACACCTATTTCGGCATCTCTTCACTCGCGACAGTCAGCATCGAAGAGATTGGCCAGCACTATTCAGCGCCTAAAATGTTTCAGCTGTATGTTCACAAGGATAAAGGTTTAACACAAAATATGATTGATCGCTGCAAAGCGGCTAAATATGACGCGCTATCACTGACGGTTGATACCATTGTGGGCGGTAATCGTGAGCGAGACTTGCGGACAGGCTTTACCTCACCAATGAAACTCACCGCTAAAAGCTTGATGAGTTTTGCCTTTCACCCCTCGTGGGCGCTGAACTATTTATTCGGCGAAAAATTTGAACTCTCTCAACTAAAAGATCATGTTGAAGAAGGCACTAATATCACCTTATCGGTAGCTGATTATTTTAACACGATGCTTGATCAAAGCATGGACTGGCAAACTGCAGAAGATATCAGGCAACAATGGGATGGCCATTTCTGTTTAAAAGGCATTATGTCAGTTAACGATGCCATTCGCGCTGCTGATATTGGCGCTACCGCCATCATGGTGTCTAATCATGGCGGCCGACAACTGGATGGCGGACGCGCACCCTTTGATCAGTTGGCGGAAATTGTCGATGCGGTTGGCGACCGCATCGAAGTTATTTGTGACGGCGGCATCAGACGTGGCTCGCATATTTTAAAGGCATTATCGGTTGGCGCTAAAGCCTGCTCGGGCGGCAGGCTTTATCTTTACGCCTTAGCTGGTGCTGGTCAGCCGGGCGTTGAGCGTGCCGTTGGTTTATTGCAGAGCGAAATTGAACGTGGCATGAAGCTCATGGGCTGTCAATCGATCGCTGATCTTAGCCGCGCTAATCTTCGCTATCGTTAACTATTTTCGCTTTACAATAATTATACTGTCGGTTTCAACGATCGCTTACCACCGGTCACAATTGATGAAACCAGCAGCAACATTACACCTGCAACAAACATAAACGCGGGCGGCATCATAGGCACACTGACTGACCCCGAGTCAAAAAGCCTTACCTCAGGGTCACCAAATAGATTAAACCCTACCTGATTCTGCCAATACCAACAGCGACCGTATAAATCAGCATCCTGCTTAAGACCCATTAAGGCATCGCCGACGGAGTCACCACTGGTCACTCGCTGATTAAACTCATAGCCCATACCAGCAATGCCAGAACGGTGCGCCGCGCTGGTTAGATCAACCGGCGAACCGGGTCCATGACTGATCGCTGTCGCACCGACCGTAGCAATCGCGCCATTCACTAATAAGCTGTAACTTAAATTATTGGTATTGGTCACTTGTGAGTTTAGGCAAGAGGCCTGAAAGGTAATAAACGGCTTAGTGTCATCTAATGTCGCGGCTGTTGAAGTGTTCATCACCGCCGCCGCACCCGTGCCACCGCCGTGGGTTAACCACGTCACCAAACCCGGTGTCTGTGATTGTAAGGTGGTTTGCACGTTAGGAATCGTACACTGATCATACGTGGGTGCTGTGCTTAGCAACGGATTACAATTACCGGCTAATGTGCAACTGGCTGAATCATAGATACGATCAACCGCAGTAATACCTTGCGGCGAGAACACATCATTGGTTAATGCCTCGCCATAAAAAAGTCGATTCGCACCTTCCGTGGCAATCAGCGCAGAAAAACGCCAGTCAATTGATGTGGCTGACACGGTTTGATAATTGATTATTTTAGTTAAAATATGATCCAGCTTAATGATACCGTCGGCCAGCAGGCTAGGGTTATTGCTTGAACCGTAAGTCGGTATTCGGCCAACCGATAGGTCATAATCAAGCTCGACACCTCCAACACCAAAATCACCGGTCGTTGTACCCACCGCCGATGCCTGACCAAACTCACCGTAGAGACCATCATTATCCAGATCCCAATCACCCCCCAGTTCAGCGTAATAAAAATCTGACGGCACTTGAGATTGAGAAAAGTTACATGTGGTTGTTCCAAAAGAAGGCGTTTGACCAACAGCACCGGTGGTGCGCGGATAGGTACGCTTCATCGGTACTGGACCCGTATCAACACGTGGGTCACCAATGATGAGTAAGTAACGAAGATTGTATTGATTATTGGCTTGCTGCAAAAAAGTACGCAACGCTTCAGCTGCGGCATCACCCGTTAGCCCGCCTGCCGACCAATCATTCTCATCAAATACATAGGTGTTGAAGCCCCTTGATTGCTTATGCGCAACAAAGGCATTAAGCATAGTGGATTGCGCACGAATGGCTGACGAAGTAACAATGGCGTAGCCCTCGGCTGATTGTGCAACCGCTAGCGAATGAAAACAGGTGACTACCGTTATCACTAGTTGGAGTATTGTAGACAATAGCAAAGCAGAAAAACGCATCATGATATCCTTCTAACGAATACTCGTTAGTCATTAGGGTTAGACAATAAACCGTCTAACGATTAGGTCCAAGACCTATGATTATTGTTATGGGTGAAGCTACTCTAACCAACAAAGATCCCTTAATTATGTCAAACTAACTTGATACTGTAACAATCTGTATCGAAGACCAATAAAAAACGTAGCTGAGTCTGCATGACGAACTGCGATTGCCCGCACAATTTCAAACCAAAAAAATAATTGCCTCATAAAAACAATGGCTTATAATATTAACTTAATACGGGATATAGTATAAAAAAATCTCCATTGGGCCAGTAAACTGATAACATATCGCCACTGAATTTTAACCGTCCTGAATTTTAACCATCATAGAAAAAAGAGACCTTTATGAGCTTTCAACCACCGCAACGTATTCTTATGGGGCCCGGCCCCTCTGATGTCCACCCAAGAATACTGTCGGCCTTAGCACGTCCTACCGTAGGCCACCTTGACCCAAGTTTTATTCAATTAATGGATGAGATAAAAGCTTTACTTCAGTTTTGCTTTCAAACAACTAACGAGCTTACCTTGCCCGTTTCGGCTCCTGGCTCAGCGGGCATGGAAACCTGCTTTGTCAATTTAATTGAACCCGAAGATAACGTCATCGTTTGTCAAAACGGCGTGTTTGGCGGACGGATGAAGGAAAATTTGATGCGCTGTGGCGCAACAGCCGTAATGGTTGAAGATGACTGGGGCCATGCCATTGACATAAATAAAGTTAAAACCGCTATTGCTAATAACCCCCATGCAAAAGCCTTGGCTTTTGTTCATGCCGAGACTTCAACGGGGGTTCAAAGTGACGCCGCCGCCTTATGCAAGCTAGCCAAAGAAGCTGGCATGTTATCGATTGTTGATACTGTGACTGGACTTGCCGGCATTAATGTCGATGTCGATGGCTGGGGGGCCGATGCCGTTTACTCAGGCACGCAAAAGTGCTTGTCGTGCACACCCGGCATATCACCCGTAACCTTTAGCCCGCGCGCGGTTGAAGTAATTCAGCAACGAAAAACGCCGGTTCAAAGCTGGTTTTTAGATTTAAACTTAGTGATGGCTTATTGGGGCAAAGGCACAAAACGTGCTTACCACCACACCGCACCCGTGAATGCATTGTACGCTTTACATGAGTCGCTATTAATCGTTAAAGAGGAAGGTCTTGAGGCCAGCTGGGAACGCCATATGCACAATCATCTCGCCTTGCGCGCTGGGCTAGCAGCGATAGGACTCAACTTGCCCGTTAACGAAGCCGACCGATTACCCCAACTTAATTTAGTCGCGATTCCCGATGGCATTGATGACGCTACACTTAGAAGCCAGCTACTCACTGACTTTGATCTTGAAATTGGTGCAGGATTAGGCGCGCTAGCGGGTAAGGTGTGGCGTATTGGCTTAATGGGTTTTAGCTCAAAGCCTGAGAATGTACGGCACTGCTTAACGGCCTTAGAGCACGGCTTAATCGCTCAAGGGATGCCCATCGAAAGCGGTACCGCTGTTGCGGCTGCTGAAGCCGCTTATACCAGCTAAAGCCATATTGGCTATTTTTGACAGTCAATCATTACTTTAATAGCGTGATCAGTGTCTCTGGCCATAGCCAACGCTTGATCAAACTGCGACAAAGGAAAGTGATGAGTGATTAAAGCCGCCACTTCATCGCCCAGTGTTTCGAGCATCGATAACACCTCGGGAAACTCCTCGGGGTAAGCCATTGCGCCTTTAATCGATAATTCTTTCGATAACACTGACACTAAGTCAATGCTAGCTGAGGCCTTATGCACCCCTACCACGACTAAACGGGCCTGCATTTTGGCCAAGCTAATCATTTGCTCAAAGACACTGGCCACGCCTGTCGCTTCTAAATAGACATCCGTCGCTGCAATTGATTGGCCGTAACTGCTAACTGAACCATGGTATTGCTGCAGCACTTTCGCAACGTCATCTTCACCGGCTAAACACCCATGAAAGCCTAACTGCTTAGCCTGCTTGATACGTGCAGCAGAGGTATCAATGATCACGGTATCGGTCACACCATAATAACGCAGCACCAATGCTATTGATAAGCCGATAGTCCCTGCACCAAAGATAGCGACTTTATCGTTTGCCGTGACCTCACCGCGGTGCACAGCGTGCATCCCCACAGAAAGCGGCTCAACCAAAGCCGCATGCGGATGCGTTAAATGATCAGGAATCTTGAGCAAAGCCTCGGGTTGATTAGCAACATCTCGCACTAATAAAGTCGGGGCAAAGCCGCCTTCAATGCCAAAGTTGCCAATAGGTGGCTCGACCTTCATGGGATTAACCACCACTCTATCGCCCACCGCCACACTCGTCACATGCTCGCCAACGACCGTCACGACGGCTGACATTTCATGGCCTAACGGCATAGGTAGCTCAGGATTATTAAAACCGCCCATAGAAATATAGCCCAAATCTGAACCACAGATACCACAATTTTTGACTTCAACCAACACATCGTCAACGCCACATGCAGGCACAGGCACCGTATCGAGCCTCACATCATTAACGCCATGAATACGCACTAACGGCATCGATGCCGTATTTGAATCACCCATTGCTTTCACCTTATCAAGTGCTGTTATTATATTAAGCGGCTGATTCATTCCGCCACCGGCCTGATAAAAATAACGTCTCGCAAAAAAAGAAACGATAGAAGCCTACCGCGTGATTAAACGGCAGGTCAATTAATTCTTGTTATTCTTCAAGCGTTGCTGCCACAATAGAAAGTTCAACCTGATCCAATCAATAAGTCGGTGATGGCCAGATATTAATAAGCAACATTTTCTGCACTCAAATAGGGTAAACGAATCAATGAGAGGTCTTATCATAGTGGTTTCTTTGTGCGCATAGTAAAGCGTAAACGTTAAATTTTTGGCTGAGATAGCGGCCATTAACAGCTGATGAGGGCAAGTTCGAATCGCAGAAAAGATACATATTAGAACAATTTAGAATATCTGATAAAAAAACAACCAAATCCACGCAAAAAATGAGCAACTTAGCTTAGGCTTTTTG
>CALCNB010000335.1 GCA_937897785.1 uncultured Cellvibrionales bacterium
GCCTACAACCACACCAATACGCGCATTTTCAGCCTGAGCTTTGATATTGCCCAGATCATCAATTGTGCGATAAACCACACAGGAATCTTGATCGTTACCAGGCACGGGGGGCACAAAGGGATAAGAGCCCGTTGCTAGCACTAGCTTATCGTAGCTAAAATTCCGCCCAGTTTTTGTTGTTACTGACTTTGCTTGACGATCGATACCGATTACCGGATCACCAAAATGAGCATCAACACCAATATCGTTATAATGCTCCCTTGTCGTCAAGGCTAAATCTTCAGGCGCTCGGCCAGCAAAGTATTCGGACAGATGAACACGATCATAAGCTGGCCGAGACTCACCGCCAATCACTGTAATATCCGCTACAACATCGGAGCTGACTAATTGCTCTACATAATGGTGGCCAACCATGCCATTTCCAACCACAACAACTTTTAACATGTCTAAGTCTCCTTAAATGAGATTTGAATTTATGCCGCGATAACCACCGGCTTTTTTTGTTTTTCATAGAGGAAACGTAAGACCTGCTGACGGTATTGATTAAACGCTGGGTCATCTGCCAGTACTACACGGTTTCGTGGACGAGAAAGTTCAATAGACAGCACTTCACCAATGGAGGCGGCTGGACCATTTGTCATCATCACAATGCGATCTGATAGTAATACCGCCTCATCGACATCATGGGTAATCATGATCACGGTATTTCCTAGCTGCTGTTGAATATCCATCAAAGAATCCTGCAAATGAGCACGGGTTAACGCATCTAATGCGCCAAACGGCTCATCCATGAGTAACACCTTCGGCTGCATCGCTAGACAGCGAGCGATGCCAACCCGTTGTTTCATGCCGCCTGAGAGTTCTCCGGGTAATTTATGTAAGGCATGGTCCATATGCACCAGCGATAGGTTGTGCTCAATCCAATCGCGCATTTCAGCCTTGGTTTTATTTTTTTTGAATACACATTTAACTGCCAACTCGACATTTTGATACACGGTCAACCAAGGCAATAAAGCATGATTTTGAAAGACAACCGCACGGTCTGGGCCGGGTTGATCGACTTCGCGACCTTCAAGAATGACACCTCCTTCCGTTGCTTTATAGAGACCCGCGACAATATTGAGCACCGTTGATTTACCACAACCCGAGTGGCCAATAAGTGAGATAAACTCACCTTTATTGATCGCCAAATTAACATTTTCGAGCGCTCGAAACGGCTCATTATCCGTTGGGAATTCAATCCCTACCCGGCTGATTTCTAAATAACTATTAGACATCTTTAGTACACCCTAATTTAACGAAGTATTGCCTGCTTATCCCATGACACTCGCTTCTGCAAGGCCAGCATTAAGCTATCTAAAATAAAACCGATCACGCCGATCACCAACACGGCTACCATGATACGTCCCAAGGAATTAGATGAGCCATTTTGAAATTCATCCCAAATGAATTTTCCAAGCCCTGGATTTTGAGCCAACATTTCGGCGGCGATAAGCACCATCCAGCCCGTCGCTAGCGACAGCCTCAAACCAGTAAAAATCATCGGTATAGCCGAAGGAATCACAATCTTACGAATATGCACGCTAGGACTGAGCTGTAAAACTCGACTCACATTTATAAGATCACGGTCAATACTCGCCACACCAACTATCGTGTTAACCACCGTTGGCCATAAACAGCAAAGTGCAACCGTAAAAGCTGAGGTCAAAAACGATTTTTCGAACATCGGGTCATCGGTGATATAGAGCGCTGAAACTACCATGGTAACTAGCGGCAGCCACGCTAGAGGTGATACGGGCTTGAAGGTTTGGATAATAGGATTAACGCAACGATAAACAAATTCGCTCAAACCACAAATAATACCCAAAGGGACAGCCACTAAAGTAGCCACTAAAAATCCAAACGCAACAGTGAGCAAACTAGTGCCTATCTGATCGACAAAAGTCGACTTGCCTGTATAAGCACGAAGCTTAACCACTGCGTTAGGATCTTTCGCGAGTTTTTTGGCATTTCGCAGCTCTTGACGCGCATAAAAAGATGCTTCTTTAGTTCGTTCTCGCTGATGCTCTGCAATCAAGTTATGAGACTGCTCCCAAACCTGTGTAGGACCGGGAAATTGACCCAGAGAAGTTATAATATTATTTGCAACCAGTTGCCAAAGACCTAAAAAAACAATGATACCAAGCCCAGGTAAAGCCAATTGTTTAATGGTTTTGTCGAGCATTAATCGTAAATTGGCAGGACTGAGCACTTCGTTTAACGAAATTATTCTTGAATACATAGATTTTATAT
>CALCNB010000336.1 GCA_937897785.1 uncultured Cellvibrionales bacterium
GGGGCTGCCTAGCCTCGATTGGACATCCCAAGCATCAAGGGTAACGCGTAATGCTCGCGGGTCTGCATTGCCAATATCTTCACTGGCCATTCTTACCAATCGACGAGCAATATAAAGCGGGTCACAGCCACCTTCAAGCATTCGCGCAAACCAGTAAAGCGAAGCGTCCGTGGCACTGCCACGAACCGATTTGTGCAAAGCCGATATTAAATCATAAAAATGATCACCTTTGTTATCAAAGCGCGATAATTGCTGGCCAATCGCTTCTTTCAACAGCGCTTGGTCGATCTTGTTTGTTTGAAGCGCTGCTGCTGAAATAAAGGCGCGCTCAAGAATACCCAAGGCGATACGTGCGTCACCATTCGCCGCAACAGCAATTATTGATAATCCATCATCATCGATGCTAATATCGGTTACACCAAGCCCGTCGACCTCATCCTCCAATGCTCGGCAAAGGACTGATATCAGATCAGATTCTGTCAGCGACTTTAAGCAATATACCCGCACTCGAGACAATAAAGCATTATTTAATTCAAACGAGGGGTTTTCAGTCGTTGCTCCAATAAAAATAAAAAGCCCCTCTTCTATGTGGGGCAAAAGTACATCTTGCTGCGACTTATTAAAACGATGTACTTCATCAATAAAAAGGATCGTTTTAATTCCTTGGGTCTGCCTTAAGCGACAAGTATCAACTACCTGACGAACGTCTTTAATACCCGCACTAACCGCTGACAATGTTTCGAGTTGCGCATTAGAGTGATTGGCTAATATTTTAGCCAGAGTCGTTTTGCCTGTGCCTGGCGGACCCCACAGAATCATCGAGTGAATATCACCACTAAGCATTGACTGTCTTAATGCGGAACCCTCAGCTAACAAGTGCTGTTGACCATAATAGTGGCGAATATTTTGAGGCCTTAATCGGGCCGCTAAGGGTTGATCTAGGCTGCTGGAAGCAGTAAAAAGATCATCATCGTTGCTATTGTCAGGCATTGACTTTGCACGCTCCGTTATACGTGATAATCATCGGTAAATAATATCAGTATCTGCAGGAGGATCTAACTCAAACAAAGCTCTGTCCAAGGCTTTTGATGCTGTAATGTTATTAAAATCAAACTGACTCCGACTACCAAAATCGTCCAAGATAACGATGCTTGTAATGAGCTGCTGCTGGAAATTTATCCTTAACTCAGCAATCAAAGAACTTTTATCTAAGGGCGTCAAGACATAACTCTGATTAATTAATGACGAAAGTTCATCACTGCTGTTACGCTTATCAATATTTACGTTATCAATAATTACGTTATCAATGTCACCTTGATGATCTCGGTCAACGACTGAATTAAGAGCAACTCGACTAACGGTGAAAAACGACTCAATCGCTGAGGCATCTGCCGAGAGAAGCAAAGAAGGGATCGCGGTGTCTTGACTTCCTAAAGACGAAATGATTAATTGATCGATGTCACTGTCATATTGGAGGTAACGGTCACCATTAATAATAATCGTTTGCGCAAAAGGTACTTTCGTTTCCCAGCGCAAATGAAATGGGCGGCTCAAAACAATATGACCTGAGGAGCGATCGACAACAACATCCTCTGAATTAAAAGACTGCTGGGTAAAATCTGCTGTAAAGTTCAGCTGATTCGCTAATAGCGACGCTAACTGTCTAGCAGGCATAAAAGTCTCAGCAAGAGCTACTCGCGTGGCAAGAGCAATGCAGAAAAAAATGATTAGAAATAATGAACTGATCTGCCTCATAAAAGACCTGACAATAAAAGCATATGAGGAGAATTCTTTCATATAGTCTGAGACACTCGCTTACTGCCTTGGTGGCGGTGGCGCAATGACTTCACGACTGCCATTAGGCTGCATTTCAGAAATAACCCCCGCGGCCTCCATTGCCTCAATCATTCTAGCGGCTCGGTTATAACCAATTCTCAATTTTCTCTGAACGGAGGAAATCGAGGCTTTTCGCGTGTCAGTCACAAACATCACAGCCTCGTCATACAGTGCATCCTGTTCATTGTCAGAACTTTCGCTCGGTTCTAAGCCAGGGATAACATCACCACCGGCACCGCCCTCATCAATTAAATCTGGCAGATAATTAGGCTCAGCGCGAGAACGCCAATCATCCGCAACACGATGCACTTCATCATCGGATACAAAAGCACCATGTACTCGAATAGGAACGCCACTGCCTGGAGGAAGATAGAGCATATCCCCATGGCCTAGCAACTGCTCAGCGCCGCCCTGATCAAGGATAGTTCGAGAATCAATTCGCGACGACACTTGAAACGCAATACGAGTGGGTACGTTCGCTTTAATGAGACCTGTAATAACATCAACCGATGGGCGCTGAGTAGCAAGCACCAAATGAATGCCAGCAGCCCTTGCCTTCTGAGCAATCCGCGCAATTAACTGCTCGACTTTTTTGCCTACAATCATAATCATATCGGCAAACTCATCGATCACCACCACAATGCTTGGCAAGGTTGTTAAATCAGGCGGAACTTGGTCGTCAATATCAATAAGCGACAATGGGTCAGGCTGCCAAATAGGGTCAGTAATACTTTCACCCTTCGCTGCCGCATCAGTCACTTTTTTATTAAAACCCTCAAGATTACGAACGCCCATAGCCGCCATCAATTTATAGCGACGCTCCATTTCACCGACACACCAACGAAGACCATTGGCAGCATCTTTCATATCCGTCACCACCGGGGTTAACAAATGAGGAATTCCTTCATAGACGCTGAGTTCTAACATTTTTGGATCAATTAAAATCAATCGCACTTCATCCGGCGTTGCTTTATACAGTAAACTGAGCAACATCGCATTCACACCAACGGATTTACCCGAACCGGTGGTACCGGCAACCAGCAAATGCGGCATCTTCGCCAAATCGGCGACAATTGGCGCGCCGGCAATATCGTGACCCAGAGCCAAGGTCAGCTTAGATGATGCCTCGGTATAAACCGGAGATGTTAATACCTCACTGAGCATAACCATGGCGCGGTTTTCATTCGGAATTTCGATGCCCACGACAGATTTACCCGGGATAACCTCAACCACACGAACGCTAATGACTGCCAACGAGCGAGCCAAATCTTTGACTAGATTGCTAATGCGGCTTACCTTCACACCTGCCGCTGGCTGAATCTCAAACCGCGTCACCACGGGTCCGGGCAAAACATGTTTAACCTCAGCCTTAATACCAAAGTCAGCCAGCTTAGTTTCAAGTAAAGCAGATAATTGATTTAACTGCTCTTGAGAAAAGCCACCTTGTTGCCCTGTGCTAGGATCGTCAAGTAGGTTGAACTGAGGTACCTCTACCACCTCACCCGGCTTGCGACGAGGATTAGCGGTAGTTTTTTTGACTGGCGCCGATGCCTTGTTACTTTTTGTAGATACACCAGCATCGCTAGACTTAACCTTGGGTATTATAGATTCAGCAGAGGCTTTCATTTGCGTAATTAAACTCGCTACTGATAACTCTTCATTATTTTCAGGCTCGGATTTTGGCTGTGAAATAATAGGTGGCTTGACCGCCTGCTGCTTAAGGCGCTTAGCATGCCTTGCAGCTTCAAGTCGCCGGTCATTCCAATCAACGAGGCGTATCATTAACTGATCGACCCAATATAGGGTTGACTGGCCTATACGATCCATTAATGACAACCAAGAAATTTGTGCAAACAGGGTTAAACCAAATAAGGTAATCGAGAACATCAATAAAGCCGTTCCAGCAGGATAAAGAATTTCTGATAGACCTTGCTGAATGTATTGCCCTAAAAAACCGCCACTACCATGGGTTAAGCTGTCTTGGTTAATCGCAGTGGACAGCGACAGCAAACAGGTTAAACCCAGTAAGACAAGCAGCAAACCAGCTGATTTTAAAGCAAAGAGCAAGGGATCAAATTCTGAACGATGATAACGGTCTCTAAAAATACTCCAGGCACGGTGAATTAATGCGAAGGGAATTAAATAAGCAATATAGCCAAGGGTGGATAAAGAGATGTCTGCTAACCAAGCGCCGAAAGCCCCAGCTGAATTTTGTATCAGTTTTGGATCACCAGTCGTCGACCAACCGGGGTCTTGATGGCTGTAACTCAATAATGCCATTAGAAAATAAATAGCAACCGCTAGCAGGCCAATTAACGCGCCCTCCTTGATGATAAGGATCATCGCCGAAGTATCAGAGAGATCTGCGGCAGAGGCTTTTGATGTTTTTTTAGGCATAATAGACTCACAAGCGTTTGGCTTATTTTTGACCAAATAGGCGAGGTTAAAGTTTCCTCAAATCACTCTCCATAGGAAACTAAATTTCACTCAAAACATCAAGGTAAAATGCCCATTCGTTAACGGTAATGCTAAGCAAAATGAAGCGGTTAACGCCGATTCAACAGCAAACAAAGCGAATGGGGTATAATCACCGATTAAGCCGCGATATAATAAAGCGCGGACAACGCTTACCGATAGACACACTCATCAGTGTCCAACCATCTACTTTAAACAATGCTAACGGAATTCCTTTCATGTCTGATTTTATTCATCATCGCCTTATTATTCTAGGCTCAGGTCCTGCTGGTTATACGGCAGCCATTTATGCCGCTCGAGCCAATCTACACCCAGTTGTCATCACCGGAATGGAACAAGGTGGCCAGCTCACTACCACTACCGATGTCGATAACTGGCCTGGCGATAATGAAGGTGTACAAGGTCCTGACCTAATGATACGGATGCAAAAGCACGCCGAACGATTTGATACGCAGGTCCTGTTTGACCATATCGAATCCGTGGATTTAAGCCAACGTCCCTTTCAGCTATTTGGCAACAGTGCTAACTACAGCTGTGATAGCTTGATTATTGCAACCGGGGCCTCAGCGCAATATCTTGGTCTTCCCTCTGAGCAAGCCTTCATGGGTAAAGGTGTCAGTGCCTGCGCGACCTGTGATGGTTTTTTTTACCGTGATCAAAAAGTTGCTGTGATTGGCGGTGGTAACACGGCTGTTGAGGAGGCTCTCTACCTTTCTAACATAGCATCAGAAGTGATTCTTGTTCATCGTAGAGATACCTTAAGAGCCGAAAAAATCTTGCAAGATAAATTATTCGAAAAAGAAAAAAATGGCAACATCACGATCCACTGGAATCACACGCTAGACGAAGTCTTAGGCGATGATAGTGGCGTTACCGGCATGCGTATCGACGCCGTCGATGGCTCCGGC
>CALCNB010000337.1 GCA_937897785.1 uncultured Cellvibrionales bacterium
GAGCTTGAAAGTTCTTTGACTGGCAGGGGGTTCACATAGAAACCGCCACAGCCAGCGTGCTGGTCGTCAATTTGCCAATCCTGTTGGGCTAGCCTGCGATACTCTGGCGGCGATAGAATGCCGCTGCTCACAGCGGCCTGTTCTGCGGCGAGGTTTGGGTTTATGCCAGCCGTTACAAGGCCAATTAGCATCAATGGCATAAGACAGCGGATATTGCCGCGAGCGACGAATTTCGCTGGTGAAAAGGTGCTTGGTAATGCCACAATAGTCATGCAATCGTAACCCTTGAATATTGGCCTGCTGATAGTGACCAATGTTGCCGTTGAATAATAAAGCATTCTGCCTCGGGATTCTAAAACCAAGCCTGTTCTTATGACCGATATTGACGCTAATTTGACAGAATCTGACCCTCGATACCGCCAATTGCAGCGCTGGGTAGGCTCAGTTGTCGAAAATTTACCCATTCACCCCAGCGGCGCAGCCAAGGGGGTATTGATGAATTGGCAAGCCGTCACTGGTGATGCCAGTGCTCGTCGATATTTTCGTGTCAGTTACTGTGACCAATCTTATATCGTGATGGATGCGCCACCGCCGCAAGAAGCGCTAGGCCCATTCATTGATATTGCCGGCCGGCTTCAAGCCAGTGGCCTGCATGCCCCAAGCATTTTTGCGGCGGATTCTGAGGCGGGGTTTTTGTTGTTGGAGGACTTTGGTCAGACATTATTTCAATCATTGTTAGCCGCTGATCAAGGCCAATGCTTATTTGATCAAGTGAGTCCCTTATTGTCCGTCATGGCTAAAAATACCGCGGCGGATGGCTTGCCGCTATACAGCGCCACACGGTTACAGGCAGAGCTGGATTTATTCCCCCAATGGTTCGCTCAGCAGCATTTAGGACAGGGTTTTAGTCGGTCTGAGCAAGTGGATTGGCGGTTCTTATGCGATCAATTAATCGCTAGCGCAGAAGCGCAACCGCAGGTATTTGTTCACCGTGACTTTCACAGTTGCAACTTACACCAGTTGAAAAACGGCGGTGTAGGTATTATCGATTTTCAAGATGCTGTCTTGGGTCCGCTCAGTTATGACTTGGTTTCATGGCTTTGGGACCGTTATATTACCTGGCCAAGATCAGCATTAGAGACGTGGATTGAGCAGGCGCGGCTTGTTTTAGCGCCTGATATCAGCGCTTCTCAATGGCTGCGTTATTGTGATTTTATGGCGTTGCAGCGCAATTTAAAAATTATCGGTATCTTTGCCAGGCTGCACTACCGTGATAATAAAGACGGATATTTGGCCATGACCCCACGGTTCATTGATTACGTACTTGATCTCCTGCCTCGCTATCCCGAGTTAGGGCCAGCGTGTGATTGGCTACCGGCATGGCTGCAAGCACGATGACAGATCAAATTAAAAAAGCCATGATTCTAGCGGCGGGTCGAGGTGAGCGGATGCGCCCGCTCACCGATCATTTGCCAAAACCTTTGGTTGAGGTGCAAAACAAACCTTTAATTGTTCATCACATTGAGCGCTTGGCAGCGGCTGGCGTTGAAGAAATTATAATCAACCATGCCCATTTAGGTCATCTCATTGAGCGGCGTTTAGGTGATGGCCATCAATGGGGGGTGAAGATTCATTATTCGGCGGAAGTCAGCGGCGGGCTTGAGACAGCGGGCGGTATCATTCAGGCGCTGCCGCTACTGGGTAAGCAGTCTTTTTTATTGATTAATGGCGATGTATGGACGGATATTGACTTCTCGCACTTACTGGCGCATTCGCTTGCAGGGTATTGGGCGCATTTGGTACTGGTAGATAACCCTAGCCATCATGCCGAGGGTGATTTTGATTTGCTCGATAATGGTGAAGTGCTTGAAAGCGCAGGCCAAACAGCTGCTGCGAGCCGCTTAACGTATAGTGGAATCGCTGTGATTTCGCCTGCCTTGTTTGGCGCAGTGTTGCCATTTGAGGGTCGTTTAGCGCTGGGGCCATTGCTGCGTGAAGCCATGCGTGGCGAGCAGGTCAGCGGTGAGTATTTTCAGGGAGAATGGGCCGACATTGGTACGCTCGCTCGCTGGCAGTCACTGCAGGATAAGCTGTCTGACTAACGGCAGGAATAATCAATTAAGCTATTGATTTAATTAATATTATTTTTTAAACTCAGTGGCTATCCACTCTTGAATTCGCCGACTGCTATAGCGAATAGCAGCCTGACCCTTAGGCACAGAGATTTGCCGATAATTTTGACCGAAGCCGGCTAGCTGAAACTGTCGACGGCGGTTGATTTTGTCCTGCGCAAGCAAGTCTGCCGGGAGAATATCCAACAAAGTGATCTGGCTACTCGCGAGCTGCTGGAGTTTATCGCTAGATAACAGCAGGTGATCTAACTGCCAGAGCACTAAACCGCTGGTAATTTCAGGTCGTGTAATCGCCGTTTCTATGGCCAATTGAGCGGATAAGCGATCCGCAATGAGCGCAGTAGAGCCGGCGCCTTGGGCCATCATATGATCAACCGCTTGATTCGTTCTATGAATGGCAAGTCGGTGGTGGGCATCGTTGACGAGCTCATTAGCATGCTGGCTGGGTTGAGCAGGCAATGCCACGATTAGTGCACTCCATCCGGCAATCGGCAAGTCACGGTAGAGTGTTTGCAGTAGCCCACCATCCGCCATCTGATGGGGCTGGCTAGGCAGTAAAATAATGGCCATTTGAGCGGCGTCGAAGGCCGGTCGATAAAGGCTCAAAAAGGGCTGATCATCGGTTTTCAGCCACAGGACTTCGGTGGGCTCAACCGCCGCCGCCAAGGCTTGCATGGTTAGATCGGCTGAGCGTTGGTGATCGCGAGTCGCTGCAGAGACGGCATTTTTATCGGCTGCCCAGCCAAGCTGGCTGCTAACCACCAGCCAAAGTACCAGCGACGAGGCGATAAAAGTCGCCATGATTTTAGCTATTTGAGCTGAAAATTGCGCTAAATAGCGTCGAATCCAGTAAATAAGTGTGCTAGTCGGCCGCGACATTGTTCAGTAAAATCTCCTTAAATGAATCACTGGGGTCATCTTAGCGCAAAACGCTGGACTTACCCAGATCGCTTATTTAACAGGTAATACTCATGATGGATTTTAAAATCGCCCCGTCTATTTTAGCCGCTGATTTTGCGCGCCTTGGTGAAGAGGTTGAGACAGTACTGGCAGCTGGTGCTGATATTGTGCACTTTGACGTGATGGATAATCACTATGTGCCTAATTTGACCATCGGTCCAATGGTTTGTAAGGCATTGCGCGACTACGGCATTACTGCGCCTATTGATGTGCATTTAATGGTAAGCCCAGTTGATCGTATTATTGGCGATTTCGCTGAGGCGGGAGCCAGCTATATTACCTTTCATCCCGAGGCGAGCGAGCATGTCGATCGCTCACTGCAGTTAATTAAGGATGCGGGCTGTCAAGCGGGTTTGGTCTTTAATCCGGCCACTCCCTTGGATGCAGCCAGCTATGTCATGGATAAAATTGACATGTTGTTATTGATGTCGGTTAATCCCGGATTTGGCGGTCAATCTTTTATTCCCACCACCCTGTCTAAACTGGCTGAGGCGCGTGAATTAATCGATTCTGTGGCCCACGACATTCGCTTAGAGGTTGACGGTGGAATTTCAGTTCAAAACATTGCCGAAGTAGCAGCGGCGGGCGCTGATACTTTCGTAGCAGGGTCAGCGATTTTTAACCAACCGGATTACCGTGTTGTTATCGAGCAAATGCGCGCTGAGCTGGCTTCGCTGGTATAAAACGGCCCATTAAAGGCATAATAAACGGCTTGCGAGCGTGACGGACTGCGCTACAATGAACATCTACCCTTTTCAACTGATCTAGACGGATAGCGTGGTGAATACAGTGATTAAGAAAAATAGTTTTCGACGATGGCGTTGGCAATAAGCGCTAATTTGCATTGATGTCGCGTTGATGTCGCGTTGATGTCGGCTTGATACCCAATGCATGCGACTACTATTTTTTGACACTAAACCCAATTAATTGACAGTCTGGATTGACCATGAATCTTAACCTCGAACAATTTACCGAACTGGCCCAAGCTGGCTATAACCGAATACCGGTGAGCCGTGAAGTGTTGGCCGATATGGACACACCGCTCAGCGCCTATCATAAATTAGCGGCCGGCCCTTACTCTTATTTATTTGAATCCGTTCAGGGTGGCGAGAAGTGGGGTCGCTACTCGATCATTGGCTTGCCTTGCCAAACGGTATTAAAAGTATTTGATGAAGCCATCACTGTGGAACATAACGGAAAAATAATTGAACAAGCGTCGATGGCTGATCCGTTGGTGTTTGTCGAGCAATTTCAACAGCGTTACCGCGCGCCAGAGTTGGCGGGTTTGCCGACTTTTTTCGGTGGTTTAGTGGGCTACTTTGCCTATGACACGGTTCGTTATGTCGAGCCAAAATTAAAAGTTTCGACGCCGGATGATGAATTGGGCACCCCCGATATTTTACTGATGGTGTCAGAACAGGTGTTAGTATTTGATAATTTGGCCGGTAAGATTCATATCATCAGCCATGCTGATCCCAGTGCAGAAACCGCTGAGACCCTTGAGCAGCGAGCGGCGCTAGCGTTACAAAGAGCCTGCGATCGTATCGATGAGCTGGCAGCCAAATTGCCAATGCTGGCCGAGCCCTTGCCGACTATTGGTCTTGCTGGTGTTCAGTCTGATCAAGTGCCTACATTGACAGAGGAAGATTTTAAATCCGGTTTTAGTCAGGCTGATTACGAACAAGTGGTTGAAAAAATTAAAGCTTACACGCTGGCCGGTGATGTGATGCAAGTCGTGCCTTCGCAACGGATGCGCGCCCCCTTTACTGCTCCCTCAATAAATCTCTATCGTGCTTTGCGCGGCTTGAACCCTTCACCTTATATGTATTTCTTAGACCTTAAGGACTTTCAAATCGTTGGTTCTTCACCAGAGATTTTAGCCCGTGTTGAAGATCAACTGGTCACCGTAAGACCGATTGCCGGCACTCGGCGACGCGGTTATGACGAGGCAGAAGATAAAGCCTTAGAGGCGGAATTATTGGCTGACCCTAAAGAGATAGCCGAGCATTTGATGTTGATTGATCTTGGCCGTAACGACGCAGGGCGAGTTGCCGAAATTGGTAGCGTTAACTTAACCGATAAAATGATTGTTGAGCGCTATTCGCATGTGATGCAC
>CALCNB010000338.1 GCA_937897785.1 uncultured Cellvibrionales bacterium
CTGATGCGCCTCTTGAATCGCAACAGCCTCACCAAATTGCTCGGCTGCGTTCATGACTAATTGGGGAAGTGTCATTTGCTTCACTGTTTTCACTCGCCTCTTTTTATAAGTGGAATCGAAGACATTCTTGATCAAAGTTTATGACTATCTGCTCCGTCTAGCCATTACAAAAAAGCCAGCCAATATATCTGAGTAGCATCACCATAAGGACGAGGCTAATCCAACAGGGACAGATCGAACCGACCTGAAGCCACCAAGGCATTTTTTGCCGATTTTGGTAATTTTTTTATCGCCGATTCCGCTTTGCTGGCCTGTGATCGATTGGCCATTAACTGCTGAAAAACCAATCGCAGAGGCCCTTTCCCACGAAGGGCTTTCGCACCCTTAACATGATTATTTTGATGCTCGTCAAAGCGGCGTTCAATATCCGTTGTAATGCCGGTATACAGTCTGCCATCACTGTACTCAATCATATAAAGAAACCACTGACTCGCTGTCATTTACCGCTTTCCAAACTTTTAAATATCAAAATATCTAAATATCTAAATATCAAAGCATCTGCCATTGTTGATGGTCACCTTCGCCATGACTGCTTGCACGCTGCTCTTGTTCAAGCTTGATCAAATGCGCCAATAAAGATAATTGAGCGAAGCTATGCAATGATGGGTCAACATCATCGTAAACAACTGGCACAAGATCCAATAGTGCAATGCCCGCTCGGGTGCTGAGCTTCTCAATGACTTTTTCTTCACGGCCAAGACGGTGCTCAATCAACCAATTGATCGTCTCTAAAGGAAAATCCATTAACTCGCCATGTGCAGGCCCAATCTTTTCCAATGGATAGGTGCTGAGCAACTGCAAAGATTCAATATAGGCTTTCATATCGCCACTGGGCGGCACGATAACAACGGTCGAACCATTCATGATGTGGTCACCGGCTAATAAAACGCCCTCTTCCTCCAATAGAAAACAAAGGTGATTACTGACATGACCCGGGGTGTGAATGGCACGTAAATTGAAATTATCACCGACTATCACTTCATCATGCTGCATATGCCACTGCGGCTGAAAAGTCGCATCTTGAAACATGGTATCTTCGGGCAGCATGCCGACCACTTGTGCGCCCGTGGCTAAGGCAATAGGGGCGACGGCGGGAGAGTGATCGGGATGCGTATGGGTGGCAACCACCCACTCGATATTATCGCCCACCGCATTAAGAATGGCATCAATATGGGATTGCTCAAGTGGACCCGGATCAACCACAGCCACTTTATCCTCACCGAGAATATAGGTATTGGTGCCTTCATCCGTCATAGGCCCAGGGTTTGGCGCAGTGATGCGACGAAGACGGTCACTTAAGCGAACGACTTTACCATGTGCAAGCGATGACATCATTTCAGCCCTTTATTGACATACCCTTCTTTATTCACAGCCCGCAATAGGCACCAGCGTGTCGACATCCGCTTGATAGTCGACACCATCTAATTCAAAACCAAACAACTGCATAAACTCTCGTTGATACCCAGCAAAATCAGAAATCGTCATTAAGTTGTCAGAATCCACTTGCTGCCATAGAGACTCTACTTCGGCTTGAACATGATCGGCCAGCTCAAATCGATCAGCGCGCAAGCGACCTTCATTATCTTGATAAGGCTCGGCGCCATATAGGCTGTCTTTCAACAAACCATAAACCTGCTCAATACAACCTTCATGCGTACCCTCTGCCTTCATGACTTTAAACAACAAAGCCAAATATAACGGCATAACTGGAATCGCCGAACTCGCTTGCGTCACTACGGCTTTAAGCACTGACACACGAGCATCACCGTTTAAGGGTGCCAAACGTTGACGAATACTTTTCACCCGTCGATCTAAATCTTGCTTGGCTTGGCCAATCGTACCATGCCAATAAATATCCCAAGTAATCTTTTCACCAATGTAAGTGTAAGCGGTAGTTTTAGCGCCCTCTGCCAATACACCAGCGTCGGCTAGCGCCTCAATCCACATCTCCCAATCTTCGCCACCCATTACCGCGACAGTATCGGCAATCTCTTCTTGGCTGGCCGCATCGATCGTGACCTCTTCGACAATTTTCTTATCAGTATTGACAGCACGCTGAGTCACACTTCGACCGATGGGTTTCAGGGTTGAACTAATCAACTCACCCGTTTTTGGATGCTGACGACGAGGCGAAGCTAAGCTGTAAACAACCAAATCAACCTGCCCTAAATCGGCTTTAATCGTCTCGATCACTTGCGCCTTAATGGGATCAGAAAAGGCATCACCATTAATGCTTTTAGCGTACAGACCTTCAACTTCAGCATAGCGATGAAAAGCCGCTGAGTTATACCACCCCGCAGTACCAGGCTTTCTTTCAGTACCAGGCTTTTCAAAAAATACCCCTAAAGTACTCGCACCTGCACCAAATGCCGCACTGATTCGGGAGGCCAAGCCATATCCCGTTGAAGCACCGATCACTAATACTCTTTTAGGATGATTATTGATCGCGCCTGCTTGCTTTACATAATCGATTTGTCGCTTAACATTGGCATCACAACCACTGGGATGCGTTGTGACGCACATGAATCCACGTACCTTTGGCTTAATTATCATGGTGAACCCTTATAAAAATCGTTTTTTGGTAAAGAATGGCTTACATTATATCAATTACATGCATTGAAAGCGCCGATAAAGCATTATAATCTGATGCGCCAATGAAAAAAGATAAATTTTGAGGGTAAAAGTGTCGACAATTATTTCAAATGAAACCGATGAAACGGGCAATATTCTGCGTTATACCACCCCTAATGCCTGGGTCGAAACGGTGATGGCTGACTTTGATACTTTTTTACAAGACCATGCCGCCGCTGAAAAGAAAGCCTCCAGTATGGCGATGTCTATGATCTCGCACTACCCTGATCGAATAAAGCTGATCGAAGCCATGACCGAGCTTGCTGTAGAGGAACTGAATCATTTTCGTGAAGTCGTCAAATGGCTACACCGACGCAACTTGACATTAACCGCTGACAGCAAAGATCACTACGTGATTGCCATGCGTCAACATATGCGCAATGGCACCGAGGTCTATTTATTAGACAGACTCATTATTGCCGCTGTGATTGAGGCGCGAGGTTGTGAACGCTTCGGTTTAGTAGCTGAAGCACTTGCCGCTGGGCCATTGCAAGATTTTTATCGTGCCATCACCCGTTCAGAATACCGTCACTATGCGTTATTTATCGAATTGGCACACGAATACTTCCCTGCCGACACCGTTAATGAACGCCTCGACTTCATCCTTGATGCTGAGGCTGATATTGCCGCACAACTCGATATTCAAGCCGCACTTCACTAACCCTACTCACAGGGCGCAGATCACTCATGACATAAAATTTACAGAGTGGTAACCATCAATGAGCGATAAATATTTAAAGCACTACGCAGAACGTGAAATTAACGCGCTAAAAAATATAACCGCCGTCTATCAACACTGTGTTTGCATCCCTGCTTTTGACGAATCGACGGTTTTTATTGACCGGATCATCCACTTTATTAAACGACACCCAGCCAGCTTATTGATTATTGTATTGAACCAACCTAGCGATGAATCGAACAGTGGCTACCGTACCAGCAATAATAATCTCGCCTGTCAACAAGCACTGCAAAATAGCGGCCAATCGGTATGGGTCAACCAAAACCTTCAACTACTAAACTATCATAACCACAGTGCGGTATTAGTCGTCGATCGGTTCAGTAAAGGCTTAACGATCCCAGCGAACCAGGGCGTTGGTTTGGCACGTAAGATTGCTGCTGACCTAGCGCTACAATTAATCAGCCAGCAAGTCATTAGCTGTCCGTGGATTTACTCAACCGACGCCGATGTTAGACTGCCCGATAACTATTTCGCCTTGCATCGACAAGAAAAATCGCCAAGTGGCAAGGATAAAACAGAAGCTGTGGCAGCATTTGTTGCCCATTATGAGCACATATCTGCAGGGAGTAATGAAATCTACCAAGCCACGCAAGTGTATCAAGCAAGGCTTAACGCCTATGTCGATGGTCTTCGCTATGCTGGCTCAGCCTATGCTTTTCATACCCTAGGCAGCACACTTTGCATCAATGAAAAACACTATGCGCAAGTGAGGGGCTTTCCAAAACGCGCGGCCGGCGAAGATTTTTATCTGCTGAATAAACTGCGAAAAACAGGCTTAATTGTCTCGCCCAAGCAACCCATTATTCAGATTGAAAGCCGACAGTCTAGCCGCACCCCTTTTGGTACTGGCTCTGCGGTTAATGAAATACGACTATTCAGTGATCACCGAAAAGCGGAAATCTTTTATCACCCCGAGTTATTTAACTGGCTTAAAAATATATTGCAATGGCTTAGCTTATTATCAATTGCCAGCTTCACCCAGAGCGCTGATCAACAATGGCAAACTCATATGGCTAACAGTGAAATATTTTTAAGCAATGAGAAAACGCTCATCATCGAAGTGCTTGAGGAGTTAAATTTCAACCTAGCTTACCAGCATTGTTTAGCGCAAAGTCAGAACCCAAGACAATTTAACCGACACATGAGGGACTGGTTTGACGCATTTAAAACGCTAAAATTTTTTCATTTAGTGCGCGACAAAAGCGGCTATAAAAATATTTCGCAAGATCACTACCAACAGCTCATTAATGGCAGCTAAAGCTTAAATGCTAATGGTTCAATCGGCAAATAATCAGCTTCACGCTGTTCTTGCTTAGCTTGCATTGACTCAATTAAATCAGTGTTACGAAACATGCCCGCCTGCCATGTCGCCGTATAGTTTAAGCCTTCATCAACACCATGATTACGGCCATAATTCAGTAGTTCTTTTGTACCGGTTACGGTAAGCGGTGAATTGGAAGCTATTTGCTTAGCAACCGCCATGACACCGGTCATCATCGCCGAGTGATCAGTATAAACCGCATTAACGAAACCTGACTCCAGCGCCTCTTGCGCCAACATTTTTCGGCTTGTGTAGGCTAATTCACGCACTAGACCCTCGGGCATCAGTGTCGGCAATCGTTGCAGCGTTCCTAGATCAGCCACGATGCCTAGCTGGGTTTCCTTGATCACAAAAAAACTGTCTTCGGTGCAATAACGGCAATCAGCTGCAGCGATCATATCAACACCACCGCCGATACAACCACCTTGAATAGCGGCCAATACCGGTAGGCGGCATTGCTCTAGAGCATTAAATACTGCTTGCAATTGTAAAATCCAACGCCTTAATGCCTCGGCACTGCGCGCGGGCTCTTCCCTGTCGGCCTGTTCTAAGTTAGCAAAAACGGACAAGTCCATACCTGCAGTAAAATGCTTTCCTGTCGAGGACAAAACAATCACCCGCGCAATAGAAGCATTATCGATGGCATGAATAATCTTCGGTAACTCCAACCAAAAGTCTTGATTCATGGTATTCAATTGGTCGGGACGACAAAGCTCAAGATGAGCAATATGATTCTTCACTTCGACAGTAAACGCCGATAGATTATCTAACTCTGGCAGATCCATAGTTGCCTCACATGGTTATAGATTGGGCTTGAGTCGATACTCGCTGGGTGACATGCCGTACCAACTCTTAAATGCATTAGAAAAATTCGCCTGATCACTATAACCCAATAAAAAGGCAATTTCAGCCATCGCTAAACGCTTATCACTGAGGTAACGAACCGCAAGATGTAGTCTCACATCTTGCAGTACCTGTGAAAACTGAGTCCCTTTATCACTCAAACGTCGTTGCAAGGTGCGGCGAGAGACATTAAGGTCTGCCGCAACCGTATCGAGACTTATCTCGCCTTCAGGTAGGTACTGCGTAATCGAGCGTCGTAATTTACTTAAAAAGTTATCGATTGAATCCTCGGTATCAAATAGATTTTGAAATTGACGAGAATCACTTGAGCCTGCACCATAATCCTGCTCGACCAAAGGATAATTAAGAATTTTACGGTCAAAATAAAGCGCACTAACGGGCTGATCAAATCGTAAATGGCCACCAAAGACGGCCTCTAATCGACGGGTATCTGGAGGTCTAGAGTAACTAAAGTGCGCCTCTTGAATAGGAATAGGTAAAATACACAGCGAATCAAAGACTAAGGCCGTTGCCGCCAGCACTTCGTCACTGAGGTGACGGCGCTTACTCGAATCAGCAGACAGTGGTATCCACTCGATAATTATTGACTGGCCTTGCTTGCGCGTTTGTAATTCGCCAATATCTCCTTTTAGCTTTAACAGACTCGGCATCAAATTTAAATAATCACGCACATCGTGACAAATATTGCCCATATAAAGCTGCAGGTTTAAACCTGTCAAAAAACTGATACGGCCAACTGTTAACCCTAGGTCGGGATTGTTCGACGCTTTTTCTGCAAAGGCATACACATCATACAAGGCACTCACTGGAAATCGCTGATCAGCTTGGCGCAGCATTGCCTCATCCAGATCTGCGGCCAACAATAAATCACGTTGGGCAACACCAAATTGCTCAGCTGCTTGAAAGACAGCATTGAGGGTGCCGCTAAATACCGTAAGTGACTTATTCATAGATCCTGCCATGCGCTTTATGCTTGGCCATGATACCACAGGCAGTGGTCAGCGTTATAAACCGCGCCAGTTACAGCCGCCTGCTTTGCCTTGATTGGATCGAAGGTGACCGCGGCCTAATCACGGGCTCAAGTACCGCATGAAAATGGGAATTGAGACTTAGAAACAGCCCTACAAAAACTCTACATTGATATGATTTATATGGTTTTATTCGAAATAATAATGCGCTACATCTTCCATAAAAAAACCTCAGCTATGAATGCTCACCCTAGCATGGATATCTTCCCCACAAGTGACCTGCCCCGATCAATTAAGCCGCAGACACTTTAGAGATATCCTACAATTACATTTGCTAATGAGTTTTACTAGCCGGCTGAGCATTTCATCGTTAAAATCGACTGAGAAAAAGTATTTGCCTAACCCCTTATCAATTCATTCACCAATCGCGATTAAAGCTGAGACCCTCATGGATAAAAAACAACAAATGCTTGACCAACCCATCGTTAACGAGACCGTTATGAATATCGATGACAATCTGCTTATGCAAAACGAAAACAACAGCATTGAAGATGAGCGATTGCATCGCAAACAACGATTAACTGCAGCGCTTAGACTGTTTGGAAAGTTTGGTTTTGATGAGGGCGCTGCAGGGCATATCACGGTGCGCGACCCCGAAAATACCGATTGCTTTTGGGTTAATCCGATGGGTGTCTCATTTAAACAAGTTAAATTGTCCGAGCTATTACTGGTCAACCATGAAGGAGAAGTACTTGAAGGTAGCGGTTTACTCAATGGCGCTGCTTTTACTATTCACAGCCACATTCATCGTGCTCGACCGGATGTTATCGCAGCCGCTCATTCACATTCTATCTATGGTAAAAGCTGGGCAGCGTTAGGCCGACCGCTAGATCCCATTTCACAAGATGCCTGCGCCTTTTTTAATGATCATAGCCTTTATAAGGATTTTAGCGGCGTCGTTCTTAATATGAGCGAGGGTGAAGCATTAGCACAAGCCTTGGGACAAAATAAAGCCTGCATTTTACAGAACCACGGCCTGATCACCGTCGGTGAGTCTATTGAATCTGCCGCATGGTGGTACTTCACGATGGAGCGTTCATGTCAAGCACAGCTATTAGCAGAAGCCGCAGGAACGCCAAAAATCATTCCTGATGATATCGCTAAAATCACTTACGACACCGTTGGTAGCGAACTCGCTGGCTGGTTTAGTTTTCAACCTCTATACAATACTATTATTGCAGACCAGCCGGATATGTTTGACTAAACATTCGCCTAACTTGAGGAAGAGCCAAGCCTCTTACACTTGGCATCAAGCGACTAATCACCTAGCTCACTCGGCTTAGGTAACAGTAAAAATAACAGCGCCACCATCAATGTTAAGGCTATGATAGTATAAAAAACGGCATGATAATTGCCAAAATAATCATAACTCAAGCCCGCTAATGGCGCACCGACTAAACCGAAAGGCAAAAATAATGGCATCTGCCCACCAATCACCCGACCAATGACTGCCGAATCAAAGTAGCAACTGTTGAGGATAGGATGCATCGGCAGCATAGCCCCGCCGCCAAAACCAATTAACAGGCCAGCCAATAATAAAAGATAATATTGATCATTCAACACCAGCACGCTAACACCAGACGCGCTAACGGCCACAATGGCCGCACTAAAAAACCGAATATACACTCGGTATTGATCAATCAGTGTGGCAACCAAAACCTTTCCAAATACGCCGCCAACACCACTAATGGCCACCACACTTGCGGCTTGCTGCATAGTCAAGCCTAAGCTCATCAGATGCGGCGGATAACAAATACTCATCACCAGCGCCGCATTAAAAACAATAGCAATACCTAGACCAACTATCCAAAAAACTGGTTGCTTGAGAAAATTCGAGGCCGATTCAACCTCAGGAGCCGCCTGTTCTTCACCGAGATTATTATCTCTGATGGTGACGACCGACTTAGGAATAGCTAACAAAATTATCACGATGACAACGGCAAAAATACTT
>CALCNB010000339.1 GCA_937897785.1 uncultured Cellvibrionales bacterium
TTTGCCTGATTGCTTTGATTGAAACATTGCCAGTTTGGTAATTATTATAAGCAAGTTTTCTTGTAAAAATAGATGCTTAGCGTTTTTAAGCTTGATTTATCATACCAATCCAGTGTTAGCATATCCATGATTTAATAAGGCGTAAAAGTTTTGAGTTGTGTATGCTTTTGAGATACGTCGGTACCACTGAATCAGTTTAGATTTATTGATCGGACAAAATTATAGATTAGGATCCTACATTGTGGATATAAGCTTTGATTCCCAAGGAATTTTAACCGCAGCAGCAGAATTTCAAGGTTTGGACGATTTCGGTGATCCCGGGTTTAAAGCGGGCTTGGCTGCCTTATTGGCCACATATGATCAGCATGTCGACAGTGAAGAAAGTCGTCAGCGTGTGTATATGCGAGTGTTGAAGGTGCTTGGTGCACGCTTGAGAGTTGAGCAGGCCAAAAAAAGACATCCCGAAATCGCCGCAGAGCAGATTTCTCAGCCAATGATCCTGACCGGTCTGCCACGAACGGGCACTTCAGCGCTGTTTAATTTGTTATCAGTCGATCCAGCATCGAGAGCATTACTGCAATGGGAAACGCATTATCCTGATCCTGTCGAAGGGCTTGCTGCAGGTGAAATGGATCCTCGTCATCGAAAGCTCGTTGAAAAAATTGAAGCGCAAAAGGCTCAGAACCCAGAATTTCAAACGATGCATTTTGCCAGCGCGGATACGCCTGAGGAATGCGTATTACTGCATTCGCTGGCCTTCAACGGGGTGCAGCTAGGCTTTGAGTGTATGTTAGAGCCTTACCAGAGCTGGCATCAATCGAGCGACCTTTTGCCCATGTATCAGTACTACCTCGAGCTGTTAAAAATGCTGCAATGGCGAAGGCCGGGTGATCGTTGGTTATTGAAAGCGCCAGCCCATATGTGGGGCTTAGACAGCTTGATTCATGTTATGCCTGATGCTTGTATTTTATGGGGGCATCGTGATCCTTTGCAGGTGATTCCGTCTATTTCAAGCTTAACGGCGATGGCCGCCAAGATGTTTGCAGGTCATATACCCGCTATGGAAAAAGATAAACTTGGTCCGTTAGTGATGGAGTTTTATGCGCGGTCACTGGAGCGAGGTATCGCCACGCGGTCAAAGATTACTGCCAAGCATTTCTTTGATTATCGTTTTAAAGACTTTGTTGATAAGCCTTTAACACTGATTAGAGATACCTATGATTTTTTCAAGTTGCCGCTAGATGATGATTTAAACAACCGTTTTACCGATTATATTGAGCAACACCCCAAAGGGAAGCATGGCGATCATCGCTATACGTTTGAAACCTTTGGCTTAACCGAAGCGATGATCTTAGAGCGGTTTGAATTTTATTATCAGCACCCAGTCTATAGCCACTACCTTTAAACGAATGGCGTCAATCACGTAATAATCATCGTATTAAAATACAAGTAAGGGATATTATTATTATGAGTAATGAGCAAGCAGTATGGGATGCCTTTTGCGAGCAGTTGAAAGCGGCGGGTAAGGTCATCATGCGGGATGATTTGCCGACCACAGCTTTTGATCGTGCAGAGGGTTTACGTTACATGGCACGCTTAACCAAAGCGGGATTAGACACCTTTTGCGAGCTAACTGGACCTAAATACCCAGTGTTTCGCCCTCAGGCTGACATGGTGAAAATGGGCCTAGATAATCCGGATAATTATTACGTTGGTGCCTCAATCAATGCTAAATACGATTACCGTATCCGCGGTAACCGTGGCACCATTCATTTTTTAGGTTTTGCTGCCCAGGCCCAGAATTTTGCCGTGCGGAATAAGATGCTCGGCGGTGCAGGCCATCTAAACCATGCGGATATGGAGGTTGACAGTGAAGGCAATTTTGAAATTATAGCCAGTCAACGCCCCCACGACGGTAATTGGTTGCAATTAGGGCCTGAAACTTCACAGATATTGGTCCGACAGAGTTACCTCGATAAGCTCAAAGAGCGACCTGCTACCTTAAGTATTGAGTGCTTGCAGGCCGATCAAGCTCCGCCTGCTCTAGATCCGCAGCGGATTGGTCAGCAGCTGTTGCAGGCAGCTAATTATGGCACGGGTTGTGGCCATTGGTTTGCTGACTGGGTTGCCGATATGCGTCATCATGCTGAGGAAAATACGCTGTATTTGCCCTCAGCTGAAAACCACCGAGCAGTCGGTGGTGACCCTGAAGTCCGTATTTATTTGGGTCGATGGCGTTTGGCAGCAGACGAAGGCTTACTGGTGACCTTAATGCCGCCGAACTGCGAGTATTGGAATTTCCAAATAGCCAATGTATGGGCGGAGTCACTGGACTACCGTTTTCAGCAGGTGCATGTGAATAGCGGTAGCGCTGTTTATAAAGACGATGGTAGCGTCGAAATATTGGTCGCTGCCGATACTGCAGAGAGTCACAAGCATGTCAACTGGATTTCTACCGCCCACCAT
Organism: uncultured Cellvibrionales bacterium; assembly: GCA_937897785.1. GTDB lineage: Bacteria > Pseudomonadota > Gammaproteobacteria > Pseudomonadales > UBA7434 > UBA7434. The sequence continues at coordinate 2,467 of CALCNB010000339.1, forward strand.
GAGCACGGTATTATGGGGGTACGGTGGGTAAGGGCTGACAGTCACCCACAACCGCAATGTCGCGTGGTGAAACTCAGGGATATATCCTTATAAAGCTACTTTAAAAAGATCTGAGTATTTTAAACAAAGCTTATTGGTTTAATAACTAATTGCGTGAACAATAAATACCTTTAGACCTGATGGGCTTTGAAAGCTGATTTCGTCATCCAGAGATTTACCCAGAAGGGCTTTAGCCAAAGGTGAATCCATGCTGAGCTTATTTTCTCTGAGGTTAAATTCATCGGGCCCGACAATGCGATAGCGTTGCAGTTCTCC
>CALCNB010000340.1 GCA_937897785.1 uncultured Cellvibrionales bacterium
CGGCTCGTCCGGCTCGTCCGGTTCGGCCAATACGATGAACATAAGCTTCGGAATCATAGGGAATATCAAAGTTAATGACGTGACTTATTCGTTCCACATCAATGCCGCGCGCCGCGACATCTGTGGCGACTAAAATATCCAATTGTGATTTTTTTAATCGCGCGATAGTTTTTTCACGAATTGGCTGACTAATATCGCCATTAATGGCTGCGGCAATATAGCCGCGAGCATTCAGTTTTTCCGCGACAGTCACCGTGGCCTCACGGGTGCGGACAAAAATAATTACCCCTTCCGTTGTTTCGGTTTCAAGGTAGCGGGTTAGGGCATCGAGTTTTTCACCGTGATTAATAATTAAGAAGGCTTGCTCAATGGTATCAACCACCGTGGTTTTGGCTTTGATTTTAATGTGCGCCGGTGACTCTACATGGCGCTTGGCAATTTGGCGAATACGGTCTGGCATGGTGGCAGAAAACAATGCGGTCTGTCGTGTTTCAGGTGTCTCGGCCAAGATAGTATCGACATCGTCGATAAAGCCCATGCGGAGCATTTCATCGGCCTCATCGAGCACCACGGTTTTTAATTCATTCAGCTTGAGACTTTTTCTACCTAAATGATCAAGAATGCGTCCTGGGGTGCCGACCACAACATGTGCGCCACGCTTCAAAGCGCGCAGTTGGCCGCGCATATCAGCGCCGCCGTAAATTGGCAAAACATGAAAGCCTTTCATATGGCGTGCATAGACTTGAAAGGCCTCGGCAACCTGAATCGCTAGTTCGCGAGTCGGTGCCAGTACCAGTGCCTGAGGGGCGGTCTGTTTTAAATCAATATTGGCTAAAATAGGCAGTGCAAAGGCGGCGGTTTTGCCGGTGCCGGTTTGTGCTTGGCCAATAATATTTTTGCCTTCGAGCAGGATTGGAATGCTTTTCCCTTGAATGGGCGAGGGACTCTCGTAACCCAATTGCTTGATGGCGCGTAGTAGGGCGTCCGGTAGGTCGAGATCGGCAAATAAGGCCTGTTCGGGTTCTGTTTGCATGTTGGCGCCAGAGTTAAATGGCGCTACTTCTTATTTTGCACATTACCAGCAATATTGACTCGCAATGGCTATTGAGATGAGTAGCGACGTAAAAAGGAGGCGCATTGTACTCTTTTTGGCGGCATTAGAAACCGCTGCATTAGGATAAAAATCACACAATTGCAGGGTAAATCGCGGCATTAAGACAGATTAGCGTGGTGAGATACCGACCAAAGCTTTGTAGGCATTGGTCGGTGAAGGGGGGATTTAAGCCACCTGCTCACGAAAGGGCTTGATCATGTTGTCGGCGTACCAATTGATCATTTGGGTTTTTTCTTCCACCGATTTATCGTCTGCTTCTTTGCCGTAAACATCGCGGAAAGCAATAATCACTTCAGTGACGCCAATCGCATGCAACTGCATTAAACCGTCGACCGAGAAAGAATCGTGCGACATGGCTTGAATCTGAAACGGCAAATGATCGCGGCCATACTCTTTGCGGAATTCATTGATGGTATCGATCATGGTTTTGTACTCATCAATTTTTCCGCCGGCGGCAATCCAACCGTCACCGAGCCGGGCGGCGCGACGCAGTGCGGGCTTAGCATGGCCTCCGACTAATAGCGGCACGTGAAAATCGGGTGTTGGGGTTAACTTAATCGACGCCAAATCGAAAATTTCACCCTTGTATTCAAAGTATTCGCCAGTCAGAAGACCATTGATGATTTCCATCATCTCATCCATGCGCTTACCGCGTTTTTCCCAGGCGATTTGCGTGGCTTCAAAGTCTTCAGGCCAAGGGCTAATACCGACACCAAAGTCAAATCGATCGCCGATCATCATCGCCAAGCTACTCAATTGTTTTGCTACGATTGACGGTTGTCGAATAGCTAATTTGACCACCGAGGTCGAGAATCGAATCTTTTCAGTCTGTGCCGCTAGATACGGTATTGCAATGAAGGGTTCAATAAAAGGCACGCCATCGAGAAACTCGCGGGTACCATCACTGTTGTATGGATAGCAATCGGACCCTTTTTCTGGGTAGCAAATGCTGTCGGGAAAGGTAAAGGTATCGAAGCCGGCTGCTTCTGCCGCTTGGCAAAGGGGTAAATATTGTTCTGCAGGACACATGGTGGCGTGGAAGGCAAATTTCATAGCATCACTCTCATGGTGTAAATCAGTTAGTATTCGATGATCGTTTTGGGTTGCATCGCTGACTATTATTCATAGTTTGGTCAACGATACATGGGCTATATACGTCAACTGTCAGCGGCTGGATGGCTACTACCGTCGAAATTAGCCCCGTATGACAGGTCTGTCATTTTTGCTGAGTTGCAACATCGCCCAGTCGATATGCTCATCGACCAGCGCAGAAAAGCCCCTTTGCTCGAGCAGTGCAGCATGGGCTTGGGCGCTGTTTTCGCCATTGCCAATGCCCACTGCCAAGTTACGTAGCCATCGCTCATAGCCAATCCGGCGAATGGCTGAGCCTTGGGTATGTCGATCAAACTCCTCTTCTGTCCATAAAAAAAGATCAACCATAGTGGCTTGATCAAGGCCATGCCTGGGCTTGAAATCGTTTTCATCGGTGGGTTTGGCGAACTTATTCCACGGGCAAATTAATTGGCAGTCGTCACAGCCAAATACGCGATTGCCAATTAGCGGCCGAAGCTCGATGGGAATCGGGGTTTTTAGTTCAATGGTGAGATACGAGATACAACGCCTAGCGTCTAACTGGTGCGGGCCGACAAAGGCCTGAGTCGGACAAATGTCTAAACAGGCGGTGCAGCTACCGCAGTGCTGGTTGGTTTGCGGCGCGTCTATCGGCAAGGGCAGGTCGGTGAATAGCTCACCCAAGAAAAACCACGAACCCATTGAAGGGTTGATTAACATGGTGTTTTTGCCGATCCAGCCAAGGCCGGCTTTTTCTGCTAAGGCGCGCTCAAGAACCGGGGCGCTATCGACAAACGGTCGGGGTGAATGTTGACCGACTTGGGCGATAATTTTATCGGCTAATTGCTTAATCCGCTTGCGAATCAATTTGTGGTAATCGCGGCCTAGGGCATAACGAGAAATATAAGCGGTGCGGGGGTGGTCGAGAATTTTAACGGTTTCAACCTCAGGCGGCAGGTAGTCCATGCGCAGGCTAATCACTCTAAGGGTATTGGCATGTAGGGCTGCAGGGTTTTGGCGCAGGGTTTCTCCCTCAGCCATATAAGCCATCTCACCGTGATGGTTTTTTTCCAGCCAGCGGTGCAGGTGGTCACTGTGTTGGCCCAATTCGGTATCGGTAATTCCCACCTGCTGAAAGCCTAATTCACGGCCCCAGCGCTTAATATCATCAGCCAATGCGAGTAGCGCCGCATCACTTATTGAATCAAGTGGCGGATCAATGCGGTTATTGGCTTTGGCACAGTCTTTCACAGAAATAACCCGTGAGTGGTGAGTCTAAGCCCCCTATAATACCCGTTTTGGTGACCAGATGCGCAAGCGGTTTCGATTGCCGCCGCTGAGGTGAAGATCAGATATGGAATTGAGTGCCACACTAGACAACGAAGCGGCCACGGTCGGGCTGGGCCGTTGCTTTGCTGAAGCCGCCGCCCAACAAGGGCTGTGTGTTTACTTGATCGGTGATTTAGGTGCCGGGAAAACCACCCTTTGTCGCGGTATTATCCAGGCTTATGGGCATCGGGGTGCAGTCAAAAGTCCTACTTATACGCTGGTTGAGCCCTATGAGTTAGCGGTGCAAGCGTTAGATTCAACATCGGTTTTGACAGCAGATCAGATCCAACAGGTGTATCATTTTGATTTGTACCGACTCAGCGACCCAGGCGAGCTGGAATTTCTGGGCTTAGATGATTACTTTAGTCGCCAAGCACTGTGTTTAATTGAGTGGCCAAAGCGCGGCAAGGGATTTATTCCCAGCGCCGATATTATATTTTCATTGCAACATACGGTCAGTGCCGAACAACAGCTTCAACATAAGCCTCATGCGACGAGAAGTGATTTAGATAAGCGCTTCATTCACGTAAGCGCATTTTCGGCGGTTGGCAAGCAGGTCTTAATGCAGCTGCAGGCCTTATATCCAGCCTTACAAAGGGATAATTAAAATAGCGGCTGTTATCATAAGACCTTGGCTGATGACAGGTTGATTATTAATGGATCTTCAATGAAACATTCGCGACCACAATTTATTATTGCGCAGCTGTTGCTGATGCTGTTAATGGCAGCTGCACCACTACTCGCAACTGAGGTTGAAGGTACGCGTCTCTGGCGTGCGCCGGATCACACTCGCTTAGTATTAGACCTATCGGCAGCGGTTGACTATCAAACCTTTGTATTAAGCAAGCCATCACGTTTTGTGATTGATATTGCCGATACAACATATCGACGAAGCGTGGCAGCACAATTAAGGGCGCTTGATTTGACCAATGCCCCAATTGCCAAGATTCGTTCCGCCAAGCGTAATCAATCTGATTTACGCGTCGTATTGGAGTTGACGAAGTCGGTACAGGCGAAGGTGTTTACTTTGCCTGCTAATCAGCAGGTCGGTGAGCGACTCGTCATTGATCTCTATGACGATCAATCCAGTAAACCGGTGGTGAAAACTGTTGATCAGCGGCAAGGTCGCCGCGACATTATTATTGCCCTTGATCCCGGTCATGGCGGTGAAGATCCTGGCGCCTTGGGCCCGAAAAAGATTCGTGAAAAAGCCGTAGTATTGGCGATCGCAAAAAAAGCGCAAGCCGCTTTCAATCGTCGCGCTGGTTATCGCGCGGTATTAATGCGCGATGGCGATTATTATATCGGCCTCAGTAAGCGGCGCGAAAAAGCCAGAGCCGTGCAGGCAGATTTTTTTATTTCCATACATGCCGATGCCTTTACCGATAAGCGGGTGAGTGGTGCCTCGGTGTATACCCTATCCGATCGAGGTGCATCCAGTGGCATTGCCAAGCATTTAGCCCAAGAAGAAAATAAAACCGACTTGATTGGCGGTGTTTCACTAGCGGACCAAAGTCCGATGGTCGCCGGGGTATTGTTAGATTTAAGTATGAATGCCAAACGGGACTACAGCTTTAAAGCCGGTCAAGCCATTGTTAAGCGAATGGGGGCGGTGACGCCACTGCATAAAAAAACCGTTGAGCATGCGGCATTTGCCGTGTTAAAAACGCCTGACATCCCGTCGGTATTGGTTGAGACGGGGTTTATTTCTAATCCAAAAGAAGCGCGACGCCTAGCTTCTTCTACGCATCAAGCGAAGTTGGCGGCGGCCATTGTTGCCGGCACGATTGATTTTTTTAATGTCTATGCGCCTGAAGGCACCTTGGTTCACTGGTATAACAATGGCGGCAAGCGTTTGGCTGACAACTACACCATTCAGCCAGGCGATACACTGTCTCAATTGGCGCAGCAATTTTCTGTTTCGTTAAACGACCTGCGTCGTTACAATGGCCTTAGCAACGATAAAATACGGGTTGGCCAAGAGCTTAAAATACCACCCCAGCAATGATAAGATTTTATGACTAAAATAAAAAAACTCGATATTCGTTTAGCTAATCAGATTGCCGCTGGTGAAGTGGTTGATCGGCCCGCCTCGGTGTTAAAAGAGTTGATTGAGAACAGCTTTGATGCAGGTGCCGATCAAATCGATGTGGAGGTTGAAGCTGGCGGCACTAAGCGGGTGTTAGTTCGCGACAATGGCTGTGGCATTGAGCACGATGATATGGCGCTTGCACTTGACTCACATGCGACCAGTAAAATCTACGACTTAGATGATCTAGAAGCGGTCACGACCATGGGTTTTCGGGGTGAGGCCTTAGCCAGTATCAGTTCGGTTTCGCGGTTAACCTTAAGCTCGAACGTGTCGAGCCAAGCGGAACAAGGCTGGCAAGCCAGAAGTGTGGGCCGCGATATGGCGGTTGAACTGAGCCCCGCTGCTCGACCGCAAGGAACCACCGTTGAAGTGGAAGATTTATTTTTTAATACACCGGCAAGAAGAAAATTTTTACGTAAAGAGAAAACTGAATTTAATCACCTCGATGAGGTCTTTCGTCGCAATGCCTTGGGCAGTTTTTCCACCGGATTAAGTTTAACTCACAATGGTAAGGTTATTCACTCGCTTCGCCCCTGTAATGAAGTGTTAGATCGCGAGCGAAGAATTGCAAAGTTGCTCGGCCAAGGGTTTATCGACCATGCTATCCATCTCGATGTTGAACACAGTGGTTACCGATTGCAGGGTTGGGTGGCGCAGCCAACCTTCTCTCGCAGTCAAGCAGATATGCAATACTTTTTTGTCAATCAGCGAGTCATCAAAGATAAGGTGATTGGTCATGCGGTCAGGCAAGCGTATCGCGACGTTTTATTTCACGGCCGTCAACCGGTGTTTGTTTTGTATTTTAGCTTGGACCCAAGTCAGGTCGATGTGAATGTACATCCCTCCAAACACGAAGTGCGGTTTAGAGATTCACGGCAAGTGCACGACTTTATTTATCGCACCCTGCATAAGGCATTGGCGGATGTCAGGCCAGAAGGCTTGCCAGCGAGCGGTGAGGGGGCTGGGTATGCTGCCGCCTCGACAGAGGG
>CALCNB010000341.1 GCA_937897785.1 uncultured Cellvibrionales bacterium
TCTGAGCATAACTGCCCTCAAACACTCTCCCACACCCGCCAGCAAAAAGCGTATCGCCGCAAAATAATATCGGTTGACCCAAGGGATTTGGTGTGGCTGCAAAATAAGCAATATGATCGAGCGTATGGCCTGGCACGGCAATGACAGTGAATGTGATTCCCATCAGTTCAATCATTTGTCCATCATCAACCACTTGTGTAACTTGGGGAATATTAGGGCTGTCAGGGCCGATGACTTTGGCGTCAAATGCAGCCTGTAACTCGCTGACCCCACCGGTATGATCACCGTGATGATGAGTGGTTAATATGTAGTCAAGCTGAAGGTCGCGCTCAATTAACGCATTTTTTACAACTTTGGCGTCGCCGGGATCCACTGTTATTGCGCGGCAACCATCATCGATAAGCCACAGATAATTATCATTAAAAGCGGGTAGTCGGCTGACCGAGTAGGGCAGTGTCGATACTGTATTCATGGGTTAATTATCCAATCGATTGCATGTTAGCTTGAGCAATGAAAGTAGTTTTTATATTATCAGCTAAGCCGAGGTAAAGGCTATGCCTAGTTTTAACGAAAAACACTGAGAATGAGATTAAGCAATCAGCAGCCTAGTGACCCTATATTGAAGACACGCGCTTTTTTTTCAGGGCAGAGGTCGCCTATGCCCAAAGCTATGCGACAGTTTAACGTGTTTTTGCAAACTGATCTTGGTGTCGCATTGATGGCGGAACAGCAAACGGTCCTCAATCGCTATTTACCTTCTCTTGCCGGCTATAACTTATTGCAGCTTAGCGTCCAACAAGGCCGTCGATTGGTTCCTAATGTTTCAGTGGGTCAATATTTACAACTGGGATTTGCACCCTTGATGCATTCAGTTTCCAAGGATACGATAAGGGCTGATTATCAGCACTTACCGTTGGCCAAAGACTGTATCGATACCATTATCTTACATCATGTATTGGACTTCTCTACCGAGCCTCAGCAATTATTGAGGGAGGCCGATAGGACGCTCCAAGATGGTGGTCATCTGGCGATTATTGGTTTTAATCCGCTGAGTAGTTGGAGCCTGTATCGTCGCTACGGACGCTGGCTGAAGCCTGCACTGCCGGAGCATCGACCTATCCGCTCAGCCAGATTGGCCGATTGGCTATCGGTATTAAATTACCAGGTTCTCCATCATTCTTGTTTTTTTCATCGACCGACAATAAATCACCGTGGTTCCTTAGAGGCCATGAAATGTTTTGAGTCTGTTGGGCGTGTTTGTCGTTCACCCTTTGGTCAGTTGTATTTCATCTTAGCAAAAAAACGGGTATTTCCGATTAATCCGCTGCATTCTTCTTGGCTTCAACGGGTCTCACCTGCCCGCGGTGCAGGGGTCAAGCAAGGTCAGCCGCAAAGCTACTTTGAGGGTTAAGGCGCTCACCTCAGTTCAATAAGACTAGCAGTCTGTTAGTGACTTGGCTAACATGGTATTTTAGAGGTTTTGTAAACGTAGGGCATATTGTGACGATTGAATTATATACTGACGGAGCCTGTCGTGGTAACCCCGGTCCGGGAGGTTGGGGGGTCTTATTGCGTCGAGAGGGTGAGGATCAGCATCATTGTGGCGGCGAGATTAACACCACTAATAATCGAATGGAGCTGCAAGCGGCTATTGAAGGCTTGCGGTTATTGAATGATGATTCTGACGTGTTGTTAGTGACTGATTCTCAATACGTACGAAAGGGAATAACCGAATGGATTGTAAACTGGAAGCGCAACGGCTGGCGAACAGCTGCTAAAAAACCGGTTAAAAATGCGGATTTGTGGCGTGAGCTCGATGAGCAGACGCAACGCCATCATATTCGATGGCAATGGGTAAGAGGGCATTCGGGTCATGCTGAGAATGAAATAGCGGATCAATTAGCTAATCGCGGTATTGACCAATTGTGAACGTAGATTAGCTGGAAGTAGTGATTTAAGAAAAGAATTTTAATCGAGTAAGGAGTTGTTGATGGCGCACAGGCAAATTGTTTTAGATACAGAAACGACAGGCTTAGAGCCTTCGCAAGGCCATCGTATTATTGAAATAGGTTGTGTCGAGCTGGTAGATAGGAAACTAACCGGTAAGCATTATCATCAGTACATTCAGCCCGAGCGTGAGATTGATCAAGGTGCGCTTGAGGTCCATGGTATTAGTAATGAGTTTTTAGCCGATAAACCGGTCTTTGGTCACATTGTTGACGAGTTTCTTGCTTTTGTTGATGGGACTGAGTTGATCATTCACAATGCCCCTTTTGATATTGGTTTTCTTGACCATGAATTAACGCTTGCAGCTAATAAGGTTAAAAAGATCAGCAAGATCTGCTCGGTGATTGACAGCTTAGTTCTGGCTCGAAGTAAGCATCCCGGCCAAAAAAATAATTTGGATGCGCTATGTAAACGTTATGCCATTGATAATGCTAAACGGGAGTTACATGGCGCCTTGCTTGACGCTGAGATCTTAGCTGATGTTTATCTAATGATGACAGGCGGGCAGACCTCGCTGGGTCTCGATGCAAAGGTGCAAGTTGAGGGTGCTCAGTCAGATAAAAATACGCCCTTAACACTGAATAAAGACCGAAGTCGACTGGCTGTGCTTGCGGCGAGTCAGGCAGAGCTTGATGCTCACCAAGCATTGCTGTCAGTGATTGATAAGAAAAGTGATGGTCAATGTTTGTGGCTTAATAGCCGTGGTGAATCCACGCAGCATTAGTTACGGTCGTTCCTTTTTAGGCATTTATTTATAAGGCGAGGCTGTCCCTTCAGGTCTTCTTTTAAACCGTTTATAGCCCCATTGGTATTGGCTTATATGCCGATTGACCACTTTTTCTATTGATTGGTTCAAGGCGGCGACAGATACTTTTTCCTCGGCATCATAAATAGCCGTTTCGGGCGCTTCGTAATTGAGCTCAAAGCCTTGTTTCACTCTTATTGCGTAGCCTATGACTACTTTACACTGGGTGCGCTTGATTAACTGGTGAACTAAAGTCATCGTATAGGCTGGTTGACCAAAGAATGGCGCGAATATCCCAGAGTTTTTGGCTGGAATGTGGTCTGGTAATATGGCAGTCAGTTCATTTCTTCTTAGCGCCTTTAATAAAGCACCAACACCTTTGGCATTGGTTGGCACCAAGGTAGAGCCAGAGGCTTCACGGCCTTGTTTAATAAAGCTTT
>CALCNB010000342.1 GCA_937897785.1 uncultured Cellvibrionales bacterium
TTCAGGCAGCGGTCTGTGCACAACGTTGGCACAGACTGGGAGATTGATTACGACGAACTAGAACCCTATTACTCCGACTTTGAACAACGAGTCGGGGTTGCTGGTGAGCGCTTCCTGCTCGCTGCATTTACCACGCGAGTCCTTGACTAAAATTGTGCAGAGTTCAGCTGCTCGTGTGGGCAGGCAAGCGATGATCGTGCATCAAGGCGGCTTAGGCGCTGATCATCCGGTTAATGTGGCGATGCCTGAAATGGATTATTTAAAAGCCGTTTTTGCCCGTATTGATTAAGCGTTTAGATTTCTTAAACTAATACTGGGCCAGCCCATTTGCTCGGCGTATTGCTGTAAGATTTCATCGGCATCGACGGCGATAGGATGACCTACCGCTGATAATAACGGTAAATCGTTATGCGAGTCACTGTAGAAATACGCCGTTTCAAGCGAGAAATCTCGATCGCCTAACCACTGCTTGAGACGCTCAACTTTCCCGCTTTGAAAACTCGGTATACCGGTTGGTTTACCGGTATAAACCCCGTTGATTATTTCTGCTTGTGATGCAATTAAGTCATCCACACCCAAGGCTTGTGCAATGGGGGTAGTAATGAAATTATTGGTAGCGGTAATGATTAATAAAAAATCGCCATTTTCACGATGTTGCTGGAGTAGGGCGTCGGCCTTTTTTAGTCGCATGGGTTGAATGAATTGCTGCATGAAGTCGGCGTGTAATTGAGACAGTTCTGCAGGGGTTTTGCCGGCAATAGCCGATAAGGCAAACTGTAGATAAGCATCAATATCTAAATTGCCATCACAATAGGCCTGATAAAATTGGTCATTAAGCCGCTGGTGCTGTTGGGCGTCGACATGGCCATTAGCACAGAGGAACTCTCCCCAAGCATGATCGCTATCGCCGGCGAGTAAGGTGTTATCGAGGTCGAAGATTGCCAGTGATGAGACTGAGTTCGGCATAGTTATTCCTTAGGGCCACAAAAAAATCCGCTTTGCTGCAACGGCAAACTCATTGCTGAGTTTGATAATCAGTATTAGTTTATCGGCATTCAAAGCTTAGACCAAGTGCTGTTGATCATTGCGACGATAAATTGTTCGATAAGTCAGCCAATTGACTTATTTTAACCGTGCTGTCGTGATCGATTATTGCGATGTGTTATAGTAGTTGTAAAAGACAGTGGGGAGCGAAGCAATTGTTGGATGCAGATGGTTATCGACTGAATATTGGCATTGTGATTGCCAATGGCAGAGGCGATGTGCTTTGGGCTAAACGGGTGCGCCAAGACGGATGGCAGTTCCCGCAAGGCGGTATGCAGGAAGGTGAGTCACAACAACAGGCGATGTATCGTGAACTCGAAGAAGAAACGGGCTTAAAGCCAGAGCAGGTTGAAATCTGGGGTACAACTCGGGATTGGTTACGCTATCGCCTGCCTAAAAAAATGATTCGTCCGACCAAGGGCAAGGTTTGCATTGGGCAAAAACAAAAGTGGTATTTACTGCGCTTGTTATCGGAAGACTCTGCCGTGCAACTAGACCGCAGTCATAGCCCTGAATTTGATCGTTGGGAATGGGTCAGCTATTGGTACCCGCTGGATCAGATTGTCGATTTTAAGCGCGGAGTGTATCAACGCATGTTAAAAGAGCTGTCGAGTATCCATGCTCAAAAGGTGGCTCGATATACTCGCGCGTCAGGTACTAAGTAGCGATTATGAATATCCTGCAATCACTGAGTAATATTGTTCAAAAGGTTAACGCTGCGCCCGATTTACAATCGGCGCTAGATATCATTGTGAATAATGTGAAGGCGGTGATGGGCACGGAAGTGTGTACCGTCTATTTAGCTGATCAACAGCAGCGCTTAGTCTTTCGGGCGACTGAAGGTTTAAATAAGTCGGCCCTTGGTGAGTTGAGCTTGGCCTTGGGGCAAGGGCTTGTCGGTCAGGTCGCGCTTCGCGAAGAACCAATAAATACCAGCGATGCGCAAGCCCATCCTAACTTCGAATACTTAGCCGACATCGGTGAAGATCCCTTCAGTTCTTTTCTTGGCGTGCCGATTATTCATCATAGAATTGTATTGGGCGTGCTCATTGTTCAGCAAATTGAGAAGCGACGATTTGATGAAAGCGAAGAAGCTTTCTTAGTGACTGTCTCAGCGCAGTTGGCGGGTTTAATTGCTCATGCACAAGTGACCGGCTTGGAAGATTTACGGGCTGATGCAAGAGCCGTTAATGCCGAGTTTCGTGGCGTGCCCGGAGCTTCTGGCATCGCCATTGGTCAGGCTGTCGTGCTATCACCTCCTGCTGACCTTTACGCAGTGCCGCGGCGTAAAAGCAAAGATATTTATGAAGAGCTGGTGTTCTTTCGTGCCTGCGTTGCGAGGGTGCGTGACGACATTGCGCAGCTGAGCGCGCAGTTGGCCGATCGCTTGCCTCCCCAAGAGCTGGCCTTGTTTGAGGTGTATTCTAAAATGCTCGATGCCCCAGCGCTGCCTCGTGAAATTGAGCAGCTAATTGAGGCCGGTGAGTGGGCTCAAGGTGCCGTAGCGCAGATTATTCTGGCGCATTTGCAAGCGTTTGAGCAAATGGATAATCCCTATTTAAAAGAGCGGGCGGTTGATGTTAAAGATCTCGGTCGACGATTATTAGAGTATTTACAGCAGGCCGCCCAAGAGCCCATTAATTACCCTGATAACGCCATTTTAATTGGCGATGAGTTGACGGCCTCAATGCTGGGTGAGTTGCCGCGCAAAAAATTAGCCGGTTTAGTGTCGTTACGAGGATCGCGTAACTCGCATGTGGCTATTTTAGCCCGCGGCATGGGGATCCCTACCGTCATGGGCGCTGTCGACATTCCGTTTACGCAGGTTGAAGACAGTGAGTTAATTGTTGATGGCTATGCGGGGATTGTTTACTTTAATCCCAACGCCGAGTTACTGGGCAGTTATGAAGAAATCGTCGCCGAAGAGCGTCTAGTCTCCCGCGGTTTGGAAGCATTAAAAGATTTAAGCTGTGAAACCACAGACGGCCATCGTATTTCTTTGTGGGTCAATACCGGTCTGGCGTCTGATATTTCTCGCTCACTTGATCAAGGGGCTGAGGGCGTTGGTCTGTATCGTACCGAAGTGCCTTTTATTATGCAGGATCGGTTCCCCAGTGAAGAGGAGCAACGCACGCTGTATCGCTTGCAACTTGAAGCCTTTGCCCCCAGTCCTGTCACTATGCGGACACTGGATATTGGTGGTGACAAGTCGCTGTCTTATTTTCCTATTGTCGAAGACAATCCTTTTTTGGGTTGGCGTGGTATTCGTGTCACGCTTGACCATCCTGAGATTTTTCTTTCTCAAGTTCGTGCAATGATGAAGGCCAGTGTAGGGCTGGATAACTTGCGCATCATGTTGCCTATGATCAGCTATGTAAAAGAGTTGGACGAAGCGCTTTCATTGCTGCGTCGAGCCCACGCTGAATTAATCGAAGAAGGAATTGATGTGGCGTTTCCGCAGATAGGGGTCATGGTTGAAGTGCCAGCCGCGGTATACCTTGCCGGCCAATTAGCTGAACGGGTCGACTTTTTATCGGTGGGCAGCAATGATTTAACCCAATATATTTTAGCGGTCGATCGCAATAACCCCAGCGTTGCCGAACTTTATGAAGCTTATCACCCCGCCGTTTTGCAGGCGCTTTCTCAGGTTGCTAAAGCTGGTCTGCAAGCGGGTAAACCGGTCAGTATTTGTGGTGAATTAGCCGGTGACCCAGGTGCCGCTATTTTATTGATGGCGATGGGTTACGACTCGCTATCGATGAGCGCAACGAACTTGCCTAAAGTAAAGTCAGTGTTGCGTGGCATTAGTCAATCTGAGGCGCAGGAATTACTGAGTAAAGTATTGGATCTTTGCGAAATAGCGGATATTCATGCAGCCATCGATGACTTATTAGAAGCGAAGGGCATCACCCGCTTGTTTGGCGAGCGAATTAAACGACGGCATTTAAACTCGTGAGTCTGTTTTTATACCCTATTATTGGCGCTATTGCGGGACTCCTGGCAGGCCTATTTGGTGTTGGTGGTGGCGCGATTATCGTACCGTTGTTAATTTTCATCTTCAGCGTGCAAGGCTTTCCTGAGGCCAGCATCGTGCACTTGGCGATAGGCACTTCCTTTGCGACTATTGTCATTACCTCGATAAGCTCAGTGTTGGCGCACCATAAATTGGGTAATGTGAATTGGTCGGTGGTCAAAGCGATGACCCCAGGGTTGATCATCGGCGTGGTGTTGGGGTCAACCGTTGCTGCCGGATTAAGCGGTGAAAATTTACAGCTATTCGTCGGTTTATTCTTGTTACTGGCAGCGGTGCAGTTATTCACTGGCGCGCAACCAAAAGCTGCTTTTGGCTTGCCATCGCCTGCGGTGCTGAGCATATTCGGTGCGGTTATCGGCGGCTTCAGTGCGTTTTTTGGTATTGGTGGTGGAACATTAACAGTGCCGACCCTCGCAGCTTGTCGTGAGTCTATGCATGCCGCGGTTGCGACCTCGAGCGCATGCGGTCTGCCGATCGCTTTTTTTGGTGCCTTGACCTACGGCTGGCATGGCGGGGCAATTGACGCGCTACCAGAATTCGCCAGCGGTTATATTTATTGGCCTGCTTTTTTAGGTATCGCCATGATGAGTATGCCGTTTGCTAAGCTGGGGGCGGTGCTGTCAAGCCGGCTTTCCGAGCGTCGTTTAAAACGTTTATTTGCGATTTTACTGTTAGTTATTGCGATTCAGTTGCTGCTTAGTCGCTAGTATTTACTATTAATTTGTTTGAGATCTTCTATGCTGCCTTACCCCTCTATTGATCCCATCATTGTAACGATCGGCCCTATCAGTTTACGCTGGTATGGCATGATGTATTTATTGGGTTTTATCGCCGCGTACCTCTTGGGCCGTCATCGTAGTCAACAAGCTTGGTCGCCTTTGCATGCTGATCAGGTAGAAGATTTAGTGTTCTATGGGGCGGTCGGTGCAGTGTTAGGTGGCAGAATCGGCTATGTGTTTTTTTACGGATTTGATCATTTTGTCTCTGACCCGTTATGGTTGTTTCGTATCTGGGAAGGCGGTATGGCCTTTCATGGGGGTTTGCTGGGGGTGATTTTTGCCTTGTTCCTCTATGCGCGAAAGTTGGGTCAACCGCTTGGCGCCATTTGCGACTTTGTTGCACCTATTGCACCGATAGGCCTAGGCCTAGGCCGATTAGCTAATTTCATTAATGGTGAGCTCTACGGTCGTGCAACGGATGTGCCTTGGGCTATGGTCTTTCCCTCCGACCCTGAAGGTCTTGCACGCCATCCATCGCAACTGTATCAATGCCTGCTGGAAGGTCTAGTGGTTTTTATCATTGTCTACAGCTTTAGTCGTCGTCGTCGACCGTTATGGGCAGTGAGTGGTGTATTCTTACTGGCGTATGGCGTGGCGCGCTTTGCGGTTGAGTTCGTTCGCGAACCGGATGCTAGTCTGTTGCTGGATTGGATGACAAGAGGCCAGCTTTTATCCTTACCGATGATCATCATTGGCGTAGCTATGTTAATATTCAGCTATATCCAGTTTCGTCGACAAGGCGAGGTTCACCCCACCATGACGGTTAGCTCTAAGCAAAAAGCTGGGTCGAAAGTATCGGTTAAAAATAAATCCAAGGGCAGCAAGCGAAGCAAGAAAACCAAGACTTCTCAGAACAGTTAGAAGAATAAATAGCAACGATAAGGTTAATTATGCAGCAGTATCTCGATTTAATGCGTCACGTGCGCGACAAGGGTGTTTATAAGCAAGATCGAACCGGAGTTGGCACCTACAGTGTCTTTGGCCACCAAATGCGATTTGATTTGTCAAAAGGATTTCCATTATTAACAACAAAAAAAATTCATTTAAAATCAATAATTTATGAACTTTTATGGTTCTTGAAGGGTGAAACCAATATATCATATTTAAAAGAAAATGGTGTTAGTATTTGGGATGAATGGGCTGATGAAAATGGTGAATTAGGTCCCGTTTATGGTTATCAATGGAGATCATGGCCAGGAAGAAATGGTAAAACAATTGATCAAATATCAGGTTTAATAGACCAAATTAAAAATAATCCTGATTCGAGAAGGCTAATAGTTACAGCCTGGAACCCATCAGATGTTGAAAAGATGGCTCTTCCCCCTTGTCATTGTTTGTTTCAATTTTATGTATCAAATGGAAAAATATCCTGCCAACTCTATCAAAGATCGGCTGATATTTTCTTAGGTGTTCCTTTCAATATTGCATCATACGCACTTTTAACAATGATGATTGCTAAAATTTTAAAATTAGAACTTGGTGAATTTGTTCATACTTTTGGTGATGCTCATTTATATTCAAACCACTTTGATCAAGCCAAAGAACAATTAGAAAGAGACTTTAAAGAACTTCCTAAGATGAAAATTATTTCCAATCCAGAAAGTATTTTTGATTTTGAATTTGAAGATTTTGTCTTGGAAGATTATATTTTTC
>CALCNB010000343.1 GCA_937897785.1 uncultured Cellvibrionales bacterium
TTTCTCGCGGTGAATTAGAAGCGGTGGCGAAAGTGTATAGCCAATCAAACAACGCCGTGTTTGCCTGGGGGATGGGAGTGACGCATCATCAGCACGGCGTAGCTAACGTCGAGTATATTTCAAATTTAGCCTTGCTCAGAGGCATGATCGCAAAACCATTTGCGGGTTTATTGCCGTTACGAGGACACAGCAATGTGCAAGGCATAGGCACTATAGGCGTCAAGCCAGTGTTGGCCGATGAGGTGCTTAGAAATATTGAGCAGCAGTTAGGCCTTGCACTTCCCGATAAAAAAGACTCGCCAGGACTCGACACTTTGGCTTGCTTAGAGGCGGCTGATCGTGGGGAGATCGATGCTGCTTTGATCATGGGTGGCAATCTGTTTCAGGCAACGCCCAATTCTGTCTGGGCAGAGCAAGCATTTGATAAAATTGCCTGTAAAGTCTATCTCACCACCACCTTGAATAAAGGACATCTTCACGGCATTGACAATAGCGAAGCCATTATTTTACCCGTCGCTGCGCGTGATGAAGAACCAGAGCCAACGACGCAAGAGTCGATGTTTAACTTTGTTCGCTACAGCGAGGGTGGCATTGACCGCCTAAGCAATGTGCGTTCTGAAGTTGCCATTTTGACGCATTTCGCAGAGCGATTACTGGCTCACCGCAGTGATGAGGAAAGTCTATCACCGACTTTTGATTTTTCTGTGTTTCGCTCGCATCGCACTATTCGCGAAACGATTGCGGCGGTGGTGCCCGGCATGGCGGAGTTAAAGACCATCGATATTGCTAAAAAAGAATTTCACGTGGGTCAGCGATTGCTGCATACCCCTGAATTTAAGCGGCCAAGCGGTAAAGCCAAATTCGTTATCCATCCGTTACCTGCGGCTTTAGATGATGCGGAGTTTCCATTTCGTTTGATGAGCGTGCGCAGTGAGGGACAATTCAATTCAATTATCTATGAAGAAAAAGACAGTTATCGCCGTATCGATCAACGTTGGTCAGTAATGATGAACCCCAAGCAAATTGATCATTTAGGTATTCAGGCCGGCGATAAAGTTGATATTCAATCGGCTCATGGTCAAATGCAAAGGGTTACGGTTTGCCCGTTTGATTTACCTGATGGCGATATTATGGTGTATTACCCAGAGGCCAACGTATTGATTGGCTCGGCCAGAGATTCACGCAGTCAAACGCCTGCGTTTAAATCGGTGCCGGTGAAATTGTCAGTCAGTACCAGCGAGCATTAATGGATGCAATTAGTGGCTAAGCAATTTATCAGTGCCAGTGAGTTATTAGAAGATTCATTCAAGTTGGCGAGTAAGATTTTAGCCAGTGGCTTTAAACCGACTTTTATTGTCGGCATTTGGCGTGGTGGAGCGCCTATCGGTATTGCAGTTCAAGAGCTTTTTGAGTTTTGTGGTGTCAGCACCAATCATATTGCGATTCGCACTGCTTCTTACTCGGCCATAGACCAGCAGTGCCGTGAAGTTGAGGTGCATGGACTTGAATATCTAGTGAAGCATCTCAAGTCGAGCGATCAATTACTGATTGTCGATGATGTTCACGATTCTGGTTTGAGTATTGCCGAGGTCATTAAGCAGTTGCAACTCGCCTGTGCTGACAATATCCCTGCAACAATTAAAATAGCTACGCCTTATTTTAAGCCAGCCAATATAAAGTCAGCTACTCGGCCAGATTTTTATCTTTATGAAACCGACAAATGGTTGGTTTTTCCGCACGAAATACAAGACTTAAGCCGACAAGAATTGCTTCAATACAAGCCTGAGTTAGCGTCGATAGTTGAGTCTCTATCGACCTATTTACCTGATAATAACTAGTACTTAGTGGAGAATATCGCAGTAGGCTTTTATGGCTTTTTCTGAGCCTAACTCCAGCGAGTCAATCGTTAATGCGTGGCCGATCGACACTTCGAGCAAGTGGGGCAGTTGGCGGTATTGCGACAAGTTCTGTAAATTTAAATCGTGGCCTGCATTGACACCTAGGCCTAGTTTTTCCGCTTGTTCAGCAGCACGAACATGTTGCTTAAATAATCTGTCTACGTGGCTGGTATTACCACTGAGTAGTGCTTCAGTAAAGGCGTCAGCATACGGACCCGTATAGAGCTCAATGCGATCGGCGCCAATATCCTTGGCGCGGCGAATCTGTTCAGGATCTGGATCCATAAACAAACTGACCCGGCAGCCAAGCTGATGGATTTTTGCGATTATTTTTTCTAATGCAGTGGTCTCGCCGCTAAGATCAAAACCATGGTCAGAGGTCAGCTGGCTATCGCTATCAGGCACTAACGTGGCCTGGTTTGGCTGAGCTTTGGCGAGTATTTCTATAAAGCCAGGATAGTTGTTAAAGTCATCTCTTGGTGCGGCACAAAACTCGGCAAATGGATTGCCCTCAATGTTAAATTCAATGATTGAGTCGTCACGGTTGTGATTAAGTTCGTCAAGCATGCCTTTTATTTGATAGCAATCTTCGGGTCGAATATGTCGCTGATCTGGGCGAGGGTGAACGGTGAGGCCATTGGCGCCGGCAGTGAGTAATTTGCTGGCGTAGGCCAAGAGGTCGGGATTATTGCCCGGCCTTGAATTTCTAATCAGGGCAATTTTGTTTAAATTGACACTGAGTGCTATCGGGCTATGATCTCTTTTCATAAGGCTATTTGCCTGCCTTACTCGGCGTTGTCGATTCGACTAATACGCTCAATAATAATAGGCGTATTGGGAACATCGCCCATGCCGTTGAGGCGACCCGTTGGCACGCTCTTTATGCTGTTGACGACATCCATTCCTGCGGTAACCTGACCAAAAACGGCATAACCCCAGCCCGCAGCATTTTTACCACGGTGATTTAAAAAGGCATTGTCGTTAACATTAATAAAGAACTGACTGGTGGCTGAGTGAGGTGCGTTAGTCCTTGCCATGGCAATCGTTCCAGTCGCGTTCAATAGGCCGTTATCGGCTTCATTATTAATCGGTGCTTGAGTGGTTTTCTTTTTCATGGCTGCGTCAAAGCCGCCGCCTTGAATCATGAAGTTGTCAATCACGCGATGAAAAATAGTTTGCTGGTAAAAGCCGCTATCGACATAACTAAGAAAGTTAGCGACCGAAATGGGGGCTTGCTCAGCGTTTAAGCTGAGGGTGATATCGCCCAGATTGGTGACAATGACCACATCGATGTTAGCGACTGCTGGATTGGCATCCAACTCTGCCATTGAGGATTGGTCGATACTGGCTTTTTCAGCCGAACAAGCTGTCACCATGAAAAATGCCCAGCAGCTAATGATTTTTCTAATCGACTGAATAGTCTGTGAGGGAATGCCTGTCATATTTTCTCCATCGTTGCTGTCACTTTAAGACCATTCTTTGGCGCGAGATTTTATTTTTAATCGGGGTAGGGCTATGGCTAATATCGCTCCGATAAAAACCGCGAAAGCGCCGCGCAAAAACCATTCTTTATCACTTTTGTCAGCCAGTCTAGCGTTGTCGGCTTGTAGCTCGGCAATTTCAATTTTGAGCATTTCGTTGTTCTGTAACAACTTACGGTTGTTATTATCTAAATTTATCGCGTTAGCCGATAGTTTTTTTATCTGGCTCAATTCACTTTCAAGCGCTTGATTATTTTTTTTCAATTCCTTAAGCATTTTCTGTGATTGTGTTAGCGCTTCAGTCAATTGAGTCTCATTAGCTGTTCGAGTTTGTAGTTCACGACGCAAGGATTGATGGGTCGCGCGTATGTCTTGAAGTTGTGTTCGAGCAATCATGGTTTCGCTAAGGTATTGGCTTTGGATCCAGCCCTCGATGCCGGTGCTGGTCGATACTCTGCTTAGCTTTGTTTCAAGATCAGATTCGATGAGTGTTAATGGTGTGCCTGATTTAAGGCCGCGATGAATGATACGGTGTTTGTTTGAGTTGCCACTGCGCAGTGGCACATAAAAAATATCGCTGACATAAACCGTTTTTTGCTCAGCTTGGATCTCAACAGGGGTGAGCATCGTGACTGCCATGACACAGCATACCAAGAGTAGGGGTAGGCTCTTTAGGTGAGCGCAAAACCTTAAGTCGTTTTTCTTCATTAAGGCAAAACCTTTTTAAACGGCTTAACGGTGACTTGTTGATAAACACCGGCGGCAATATAAGGGTCTTGTTCTGCCCAGTGTTCGGCTGCCTGCAGACTGTCAAACTGGGCAACGATTAAGCTGCCAGTGAAGCCTGATGAGCCGGGCTCTTCGGTGTCGATGGCGGGGTGAGGACCTGCCAGCACCAATCGACCTTGATCTTTGAGTTGGTTTAATCGCGCCAGGTGCTGGCTTCTGACCTGTTGGCGCAAGGCTAGGCTATTTTCAACATCTTGACTGATAATGGCATATAACATTCGGTAGTAATATTCCTTTGCTGACTATTGCTCAGTTAGCATCGTCAGGTTGATCTTTGATATGTGGAAAAATAATCACCATTGTGAGTATCATCAACAATAAGGTAAAGCCAAACGCGCTATACAGTTTGTAGTCAACCCATGCCGCTTGTGAAAAATTATAAGCGACATAAATATTTAGCGCACCCACGACCGTGAAGTTGGTAATCCAAAGTTGATTAAGCCGAAGCCACGCTAGTTTAGGTAGCTGGAGTTGCTGACCTAGCATGCGTTCAAGTAAGCTCTTCTTACCAATAAATAGGCTGGCGAGTAACACAACTGCCATTCCCCAATTAAACACAGTGGGTTTCCATTGAATGAACAAGTCGTTGCGAAGTATTAAGGTTGCCGAACCAGCAACCACAACCACGGCAAATAACCAGAGTAATTGTTTCTCGACGGTGCCAGTTAATAACTTGATCATGGCAACTTGTACAGTCGATGCAATCATTAACACTGCTGTAGCAGAGAAAATGCCATCGAAGGTATGTGAATAGCCAAGTAATTCCAGTGATTGGCCATCCATTTTGTAAGCGATGAAGAATAAGATAAGTGGGATTAAATCAAGTATTTGTCGCATCTAGGAGTCGTCTTTTCTGGGTAAATAAAATATTACAGTCTGGCCAATACGCTAATCAGTTGATTTTACCTGAATTCGACCCCCGATGAGTAGTTATAAATCCCGATCGGTGAATATCTTTTAATAATTTTTTAGGCGATACTAAGCAAACATAGTTGAGTGAAAGCCCCCATGATTTTTGATCTGCACACCCACAGCACCGCATCGGACGGTCATTTGTCCCCAGAACAACTGCTTGATAGAGCGGTCAATAATGGTGTATCCCATTTAGCACTCACTGATCATGACACGATGGCGGGTTTCGAGCAGTTGCAGAATGTCGCTGATCTTAAATCCCGTTGGCCCATTCATCTGGTGCCAGGGGTTGAGATTAGCGCCAGTATTGATCAGCAACCCTATCATATTGTTGGGCTATGGTTGGATCCAGCGACACCAGTGCTAAAAGACTTTTTGGCTCAGCAACGAACCTTACGAGAGCAACGGGGTGAAATGATGGGCCTGAAATTGGAGCGCCTAGGGATGATGGGTGCTCTAGCAGGTGCGAAAAAAATTGCCGCTGGTGCCAGTCTTAGTCGCCCGCATTTTGCCCAGTACCTGCTCGAGCAAGGGCATTGCGATAAGCTTCAGCAAGCCTACAAGCGTTGGTTGGGCAAGGGTAAGCCGGCCGATGTGAAAATAAATTGGCCGACAGCCTCTGAGGCAGTGTCGGTGATACATGCAGCCGGTGGTTTAGCGGTTTTTGCCCATCCTGATAAATACGGCTTAACCAAGACTCGGCTGCGTAACACGCTCGCCGCCTTCAAAGCCGTCGGCGGTGATGGCCTCGAGTTGATCAGTGGCCATCAAGATGGGCGTGTGACGGATTATTTATTGCGGCTTTCGCATAAATTT
This sequence comes from uncultured Cellvibrionales bacterium, assembly GCA_937897785.1. Lineage (GTDB taxonomy): Bacteria > Pseudomonadota > Gammaproteobacteria > Pseudomonadales > UBA7434 > UBA7434. The sequence continues at coordinate 5,897 of CALCNB010000343.1, forward strand.
GAGCTTGCCTGCTCGATGGGCAGCGATTTCCATACGCCCGAGCAACATTGGTCGGATGTTGGTTGTCATAAAGCCCTGCCCGCAACGGCATTGCCCGTTTGGGAGCTGCCGCAAATAGAGAGCCGTTTAGCGCTAGAGGGGTTAGGGGAAGAATGAGTCAAATGCTTCAAATTCATCCTGAAACCCCCCAGTCTAGGCTTATTTCACAGGCTGTGGAGGTGATTGAGCGAGGCGGAGTGGTGGTTTACCCCACTGATTCTGGCTATGCCTTAGGCTGCCAGCTGGATGAAAAGCAAGCAGTCGAGCGTATTCGTCGTATTCGCCAGCTCGATGATAAGCATAATTTCACCCTAGTTTGCCGCGATTTATCGGCGATTGCGACCTACGCTAAGGTCGATAACATTGCCTATCGCGCCATCAAGAATCATACCCCAGGCCCTTATACCTTTGTTTTACATGCGACTAATGAGGTCCCGCGGCGCCTAAAACAGCCCAAGCGCAAGACGATTGGTATTCGTGTGCCGGATAACCGTATTGCTCAAAGTTTACTGGCAGCAATGGCTGAGCCAATAATGAGCGTGACCCTGATTTTGCCTGGAGATGAGTTGCCATTACTGGATCCTTATGAAATTCGAGACCTGCTAGCGACGCAAGTCGATTTAATCATCGATGGCGGGTATTGCGGCATGGAAGCGACCAGTGTGATTGATCTGAGCAATGATGAGCCGATCATTTTGCGAGAAGGTGCCGGTTCAGTCGAAGAATTTCGACTCTAGTTTGATTTCATTTTAAAGCTCATTCTTGGTTGAGTAGCTGCGGTTGCGAGAAGTGTTCTAAATTTCGTCAATACTACTGTTTTTATCATCCGATTTATCGCTATAATGGTGGCTATCCAATGTCGTTATAAGCACCTTAAGTAACGCATATCAAAAGGAAAATCGTCTTTTATGACTGATAACTCTGCTGAAACGTTAGCTTCGACAGAAACCAATGGCCTAGATGCCTCCGGCGAGTCTGTTATTGCGTTGAAAACTAATGGTCAAGTCAGTCGTCCTAGGCTTTTGGAGTTGAGAGGCCGTGCTCCAACTGAGCTCGTGCCAGGTGAAGATACCCAGCAAGAGCTGCCTTTTGCGATCGTGCGAGGCGAAGAGTTGACCGAGGTCCCTGTAGACCTTTATATCCCCCCCAAAGCCCTAGAAGTTTTTCTCGATGCCTTTGAGGGTCCGCTTGATCTTCTGTTGTATTTAATTAAAAAGCAAAATCTCGATATTCTCGATATTAACGTTGCTGAATTAACCGAGCAGTACATGCACTACGTGCGTTTGATGGACACCATGCAATTTGAGTTAGCGGCTGAGTATCTGGTGATGGCAGCCATGCTAGCAGAAATTAAATCGCGGATGTTACTGCCGCGCTCACAAGAGATCGAAGATGACGAAGAAGACCCTAGAGCGCAGCTCATTCGACGCTTGCAAGAATACGAGCGCTTTAAAAAAGCTGCCGAAGACATTGCTGAGATGCCACGAGTCGAGCGCGATATTTTTATTGCTGAAATTGAGCCGCCTGAGGATGAGCGCGAGCGCCCTCAACCCGATGTCGATTTAAAAGAACTACTTATTGCTCTTGGGGATGTACTGCATCGCGCTGATATGTTCGAAAGCCATAAAGTGCATTTAGAACCTTTGTCGACGCGCGAGCGAATGGGTAGAGTCTTAGATCAGTTGCACGGCGGTGATGGCTTTGTTTCATTTGCGGCTTTTTTTACCGCCAGTGAGGGCAGGGCCGGTGTAGTAGTGACCTTCTTAGCGATAATGGAATTAATTAAAGAGTCATTGATTGATATCGTGCAAGCTGAACCCTTTGCACCGATCCATATACGAGCAAAAATAGCGGGCGCGGAAGAAGGCCAATAATAATATTTTTTACAGCAGTTTAGCCTATTAAGAGAAATGAAAAGCCATGAAAATAGATGATTTAGAGCTGATAAAACGCATTTTCGAAGCTGCTTTAATGGCGGCTGATAAACCCCTTCAGCGTCGTGATTTAACCGCCCTGTTTGACGATTTAGAACAACCCGAAGACAGCTTGATTGACCAAGCGTTGAAAGATTTAGTCGCCGATTGTGAAGACAAAGGGTTTGAATTGAAGCGGGTGGCAAGCGGTTATCGATATCAGGTTAAGCAAGATCTATCGCGCTGGGTCAATAAACTCTGGCAAGAAAGAGCGCCGCGCTATTCCCGCGCACTGTTAGAAACGATGTCACTCATCGCCTATCGTCAACCCATCACGCGAGGGGAGATTGAACAGATCAGAGGGGTTGCTGTCAGTAGTCAAATCATTAAAACCTTGCTTGAGCGTGAGTGGATAAAATCGGTAGGTCATCGAGATGTCCCTGGCAGACCTACTATTTATGCCACCACTAAACAATTCCTAGATTATTTTAATCTAAAAAGTCTCGATCAGTTGCCGCCTTTGGCCGAGGTGCGCGATTTAAATACCATCAGCCGTGAGTTAAATATCGAATTGCCAATAGAAGATATGACCTCAGCCAATGATGATACCCGCGAAGAGGGTGCTGACCAACAGTCGGCGGTAGCATCAATAGATGGCGAACCTCCGATTACGACACTAAATGATGAAGCACAGTTGTTGAATAATGACTTGATTGACGCGGATCAGCAGCAAGCGAACTTATCTAATGATCAGCAAGTCAGTGACAGTCTTGAAGAGACCGATGCACTTGAAAATTGGATTGAAGATGAGTTGCTCGATAATAATGAACAAAGTGCTGATATGATTGAGTCGCAACAAGATGATCAGTCTGACTTTGAGGCGACTGAGCTGAAACCGTTGAATGAATCAGCCATTTAATGGCCATTGACTGCAATATTCTCTGTTAGTCCGTAAGCTAACCCCTTCCTTAACAAGAACAATAGATAGCGATATGTCTGAACGTTTGCAAAAAGTGCTGGCTGCAGAAGGGCTGGGTTCACGTCGAGAGATTGAACGCTGGATCGTTGCCGGTCGTTTAACAATAAACGGTGAAGTTGCTAGTTTAGGGGCTAAAGCAAATCTTAACGATATCATTGAGCTTGATGGAAAGCGTCTAAGATTATCATCAAAAACTGAACAAACAAGGGTGATTATTTATAATAAGCCCGAGGG